>CAJXZP010000069.1 GCA_913062955.1 uncultured Flavobacteriales bacterium
TATAGTGGCAGAACCGTTTGATGCTCCAAAACAAGTCACATTTGCACTGGCTAGTGTACTTAATACCATTGCGGTGGGCTCTGTTATAGATACCGAAGTGATTTTCTCACATCCATAAGAATCAGATACCGTCACCGTATAGGTTCCAGCGGCTAAATTTGTATTTGTAGTATCTGCATATCCATTAGACCATACATAGGTATAAGGTGACGCACCACCAACAGCTTCTACAACCGCAGTACCCGTAGTTAATGAATGACATAACACATTCGTTGAATTTGTGATTGAAATACTCAATAATGAACTAGGCTCCGAAATTGAAGTTGTAGTTACATCGCTGCATCCACGTGCATCTGATACGGTTACCGTATAGGTTCCAGCTACCATATTCGTGTTTATGGCAGTGGTCTCCCCATTTGACCATAAATAAGCATAAGGGGTTGTACCTCCATTTCCAGAAGCTGTTGCCGAACCCGTGTTTGACCCCATACATGCTACGTTAGTGGATGATGGAATGGAAGCCGACATTGCATTTGGTTCCGTGATGGTAAATACGCTATCCACTACACAGTTATTTGCATCTGAAATAGTGACAGAATAAGAACCGGTAGCCAATCCAGTTAGAGAGGTACTGGTAGATGAATTACTCCATGAATAATTATAAGGAGAAGTACCTCCAGAAACAGCCGTGGTGATGGAACCGTTTATTAATCCGTTACAAGAAATGTCCGTTTGAATTGGATTCATCACCATTGGAGTGGGCTCTGTAATTGTAATTTGAGTCGTCCCTATACACAAATTAGCATCAGTAACGGTCACCACAAAGGAACCGGCACCAATAGCGGTATTTGCCATAGTTGTCGTTCCATCTGGCCAAGCGTAAGTATAACCTGGAGTAGCTCCAGTAACGGTAACACTTGCACTTCCATTATTTACACCAAAACAAGTGGCATCAGAAAACACAGAAGAGGTCACCGATATTTGGGTGGGCTCGGTTATCGTTACCTGGTTGATATGCTCACAAGAGTTGTTATCCGTAACTGTCACGGAATAGGTACCCGCAGCAACTGCCGATAAATTAGCCGATAGATGACCATTACTCCAATTATACGAATATGGAGTTGCCCCCCCAGTACCTGTAGCAATTGCAGCACCATTGGTACCATTGTTACATAACACATTGCTAGTTACATTAATCGTTGAGTTCAAATTGCTTGGTGTCGAAATTACAATCCCAGATGTAGTTGCGGTACATGCACTGGCATCCGTAATTGTTAAGGTATACGCTCCTCCATTTAAACCGGTTAGCAATGCAGAAGAACCACCGTTACTCCACGA
This sequence comes from uncultured Flavobacteriales bacterium, assembly GCA_913062955.1. Classification (GTDB taxonomy): domain Bacteria; phylum Bacteroidota; class Bacteroidia; order Flavobacteriales_G; family Salibacteraceae; genus CAJXZP01. The sequence continues at coordinate 1,339 of CAJXZP010000069.1, forward strand.
GTAAACATAAGGAGTGGTTCCACCAGCGCCAAGTGAAGTAAGCGTTCCATTTCCAATTCCAGGACATGTTTCTGGAGTCGTATTGGTAATACTTGCAATTAACGCAGTGGGTTCGGTAATCGTGAATGAAGTATCATGTGGACAACTTGAGTTATCCGAAACCGTTACGGAATACGTTCCAGCCGAAAGACCACTAATTGAAGCGGTAGATTGACCAGATGACCATGCGTAAGAATAGGCTCCAGCACCACCGGTTACCGCCAAGGTAATAGATCCATTACTTAAACCATTACAAGAAACATCGGTTACGGTTTCATTGAATCCTGTAGTTTGAGGCCCTCCTACCGTCACATTTATAGTATCTGTACATGTACTAGCATCTGTTATGGTAACGGTATAAGTTCCGGCAGACAAACTTAGTTGTAATGCTCCGGTGTTCCCATTGGACCATCCATAAGTATAAGGCGATTGCCCACCTGTTCCATAAACAACGGCTTGTCCATCGGATACGCTAGAACAAGATACATTGGAAGTTGTTAATACATTTCCGACTGGAGATGGCTTCACATTTACGGTCATTGTATCTACATATTGACAATTGAATGCGTTGGTAATGGTCACCAAATAATCGGTACTTCCTGTTGGCGTTATTGTTACTGTTGAACCCGAACCCGAAATAGTTGGATCACCAGTTGGCCAAGCATAACTAGTAGCTCCATAAGCGTTAATGGTTGCGGATTCACCCACACAAATTAAAGCCGGGTTTTGAAGATACGCAGTGGTAGGAGCTGGAGGAACAATAACAGTAATACTATCAAAATCTCCGTTACATCCGTCCCCAAAGTTAGCCGCATAATAGGTTGTAGTCACTTGAGGAGTGATAGCGAGAGTCGCACCAGAACCAACAGCTTGAGTTGTATCAGAAGATGGATTATCGAACCAATAGGTTTTTACATTAGATGTATAATTATATGAAATGGCAACAGACGCTTGTAAAGCACAATAAGAGGAAGAATAACCATAAGGTACCAAAGAAATAGTCAAACTACCATTTGTTAAATAACTGGTTAAGTTAGCACTACTCACGGTTAATTGCATGGTATTAGGAGTTGTACAATACGCATAGTTGTATCGTGTACGACCTATATATAAATTGTTTTCATCATACACATTAAAATACCTATAAGAACTTCCTAGTTCACCGGTATACGTGATAGAAATAGTTAAATAACTCGTATTTGTAGGAGGTAAAGAATTAAAAGTGAAATCCATCTGCGAATTATAGTTCGGAGTTGGATTTTGTGCCCCTGAAGTTCTTGTTAATATCCCATTCACCAAACCTGTGTTCGCATTTGCAGCCACCAGACTTCCAGCGGTACCTGGACAATAGAAAGTGGTTGTAGAAGTAACGGGGCCTGCATTTGAAATAGGCAATGGAGCGGTTACATTTACCGAATCCGTTACTACACAACTACTCGAATCCGTAATAGTAACTACATTCCAACCTCCAGAAACTTGTGTATCTGTAGAATCTGTGGCACCTGAAGGCCATAAATAAATATAACCGGGATTCCCTCCGGAAACAGAAACTGTTGCCGAACCATCTGAACTTGTATAACACGTTGCCGCTGAATTAATGGTGGAGGTCACCATTATTTCCGATGGAGAACTGATTTCCACGGAATCGGTCACCACACAATTATTGGCCCCGGTAACGCTATACGCATACATACCTGCTATTAAGCTCGTATTTGAACTTGTAGTATTGGAGTTAGACCAACCATAGGTATAAGGAGTCGTTCCGCCTGAAACAGCTAATGAAATAGTGCCATCCGTATCCCCATAACACGTTAAATCAGTATCAGATACAGTAACAGTAGGAGATTGAATAACCGTTAACGTTACCGTATCTCTACAAACCAGGGATCCTTTATGTATAGCCACACGGTAATCCGTAGTGGTTGAGGGATTGGCAATAATAGTTCCCGTGGTATCTGTTGTACTCCATAATACATTATCCTGATGCCCATAGTAATCGGTTACATCGGCATCGGCAGATAAAATATTCTCGTTATTATTTCCCCAATAGGAAGAACTACCTTCATGTGAAAAATACCATTTCTTATTCCATGGAGAGTAGGTTAAACTTGCCATGTCAATATAGTTTAAGTAAGGTATGACACTGATAGTCTCCGTGGTATTTGTAGAGATAATATGCCTTGAAATATGAGTGTAGCTACCAAAAATGGATCTAAATACCATAGAATGCCCATCTGGAGTACATTCTGCAATTCCCCAAGAAGCCCAATTTTCCGAGTTGTATTTAATATTCCCAATAAAAAAATTCCCTAAAACTTCCACCTGACCATTACTCAAGTCAATTTTATAAAAATTACTATTATTAGCTGACCAAAGAATCACATATCCTGTACCGGCAGCAATAATAGACCCATACCCTGCATTAATAGACTGACTCAATGCAATTACACTACCCGTGTAATTCAAGTTCGCATCCATGGTTCTTAACGCATTAATATTTGTGGTATACGTAGTTGAGGAAGTAAAGTTATTATAAGTCGAATTCCAAAAGGTATACAATTGACCCGTAGCTAAATCACTAAAAATACCATCCCGTAGGGGGTAGTTTGTCCCTCCCGTTAGATCCGTATTAAACCTTCTGGTATAATTATCATTATTTACATACACATAATTTTGAGTCACTGCAATTCCACCCCTATCATCACCGGCAGCAGAAGTATTTGCCGAAATTAAATTGGTTTTACTAAAAGAATTTACATACAGACCACAGGAACCATGTACATTTAACGAAATACTATCACTCGAACAAATGGTAGTATCTACTTGGTCAATTCGTGCATCAATTAGATTTACAAAACTAGAATCGGTGATGGAACATCCGTTACTATTGGTTACCGTAGCAAAATAATAACCTGCTTGATCCACATAAGTACTTGCGGTAGTTACTCCCGTACTCCACTCATATGCGGTATAGGTTCCTCCCGTAGAAATCTGAATAGAATCCATGTTACATTGGGTGAGGGTATCCGTCATGGAAATGGTAGGTAGCGCATTCACCGTTACTGTAACCGTATCTGAACATGAAACAGATCCATGCGACACCGTTACTGCGTAATTTGTGGATGTGGAAGGGGACACGAGAATAGAAGGAGTTGTACTTGAATTGCTCCACGCAAAATTGTTGAGAATTCCGTTTCCACCCGCACCATTATGCGTAGCACTTGCATACCCAACATTTTCACTATGGCTTCCAAAATAATACGAGTATTCGGAATTAAAATACCATCTACTATTCCAAGGAGAATAAGTAATACAAGCCATATCACCCAAGGTAAGATTATTGAAACTACTGGCAATAGAATACGCATCAGTCGTTAAATCATATCTAGTTACAGAATTGTAATTGGTTCCTAAAGAGGAATTTGTAGTCGCTCTATATACAAAGCTATATCCGTTCCCATTACATTCGGCAACTCCCCAACTAGCCCAGTTTTCTGCTTGCACACGTGTTACAGCTAGGTTTTCCATTCCCAAATCAGTAACGGTACCGGAGGGTAATTCAATTTTATAAAAATGAGAATCATAGACCGACCAAAGCACAACAAAACCAGAACCGGTAAATACCATAGATCCATAACCTGCATTAATGCTTTGACTCAAAGTAATGACCGTCCCCGTATAATTAAGACTGACATCCATGGTCCGTAACGAATTAATATTTTGAGTATAGGTGTTAGAGGAAGTAAAATTACTGTAGGTGGAGTTCCATAAGGAATATAATTGTCCAGAAGAAAGGTCACTAAATATCCCATCTCTCACTGGTAATTGTGTATAACTTGAAAGATTCACATCGAATCGAGCGGTATAATTATCTCCATTGTAATAAAAGTAATTTGGAGTAACAGCGATACCTCCACGATCATCCCCATACGCATAATACCCATTGGCATTGTAATAACTGGTATTCGTTATGGATGACAAATAGAAATAGCATCCTGTTTCGGTGACCAACTCAAGGGAATCACCTACACAAATACTGGTATCTCCTGCTATTATTGTTGGCTTCAATAAATTCACATACGAAGTATCAACCGTTGAACATGTATTGCTTGCCGTAACGGTAACGGTATACAAACCACTTAGAGATGCGGTAATAGTGGAACTCGTTGCTCCGGTACTCCAAGCATACGATCCAAAACTTCCTGGACTCAAAATAGTTGAATTTGCACAAACACTGGTTGTATCTGATAAAGTGGGTGCTGGAGCGGTTAATGCAGATACGATAATCGTATCGGATTTAGAACACACACTATTGGAAACGGTCACCCGATAAGTTCCTGCGGTGGTTACTGGTTCTATTTGGTTTGTTCCACCCGAAGACCAGTTATAACTCAACACACCTGTTGGAGCTGTTAAATAAGCGGTATCCCCTGGACAGATGGAAACATCTGGCCCAAGATTTACCGAAGGAACGTTAATGACTATGTTGGTTCCATTATCCGATCCGGTTTGAATTGGATTTGAAGAAACCACACGAACTCTATACCCACTACCTGCGGGAGTATTGGATGGAATAGTACCTGAAATTGTAGCCGAAGTGGTTGCGGTAACGGATCCAATGGTGGTTGGACTAGAAAAACCGCCATTTGCATCCGATAGTTGGGCGGTAAATACGTTGCCTGAATTGAACGTTAAAGAGTTAATTGTAAAATTCACACTAACCGATGAAGCATCACAGAATGGGCCTAAAATGGAAGACGTTTGCAATCCAAAATTGGTCACTTTGTAGGAAGTCCATGAAGAGTTATTGCTTAACCACAATTTTTCATTACTAAAGGAAACCCCGTAAGAAGAAGGTGTATTCGCATTTACGGGTAATTGACTCATACCCACATACACCCCATTTGATTTATTAATAAATAAAAGTCGTCTGTTTAAATAATCATAGAGGCCAATTTCCTTACCCGAACAACCCGTATATACAATATTATAATTGGTGATATAAGAACTCGGTAATCCGGATACCGCAATGGTACCAATAAGATTTCCGGTAACTCGTGAATACCGGTAGATACTTGAGCCGTAATAATATAGGATTTCATTATTATTTTCATCATACGCACCTTGACTTTGATAGTAAGGCTGATGATTTGAACCGGAGAAAACAATGGTCTCAGTCACTAGATAACCATTGGTAGAATTTAGGGTATACGTTAGAATTCCATTGGATGAATACCCATTTCCTTCCAGGTTATTGGTATTTGAATTCCACCAAATACTACGCATGGCATACGAACAATAATAGGTATTTAACAAAGTTCCATTTATAGCACTATGTGTTTGAATTCGAGTTCCATTCAGCGTATAATACACACTATTGGTAGGATTATAGGCCACCGAAAATTTGGTATAGGTATTCCCCCCGGTTAATGCAAGGGATTGGGTTACCCCGGATGTTAAAATTGAACATTGCGAATAACTCAACTGGGGAGCGGCTATCATCGCAATTAGAATTAGTAAAGTGTACAGTTTTTTCATAGGTATAAATTTAGCACTCATTGGAAAGCTTCCCTGCTTACCAATTTTCATTCCAAAAGAATTAGAGCGTGCGAATATATAGTTAAACGCCAATTAATTAAAGTTTTTTACACGTCTTTTCACAGACGGTAATTTAACAACAGACGAAGAGAGGTTAAATTGGTTTCTTCCAACCGAAACAATTATAAAGATTTCTCAATCAAGCCAATAAGGGTATGGATCACTTTTATATGTATTTCTTGGATTCTATCCGCATATCCCAGATGTTCTACACGGATTTCAACATCACAAAAAGCAGCCAATTCACCACCATTTTTACCGGTTAATCCAATTACTTTAATGCCTTTTCTTTGGGCTACTTTTGCTGCATTGATCACATTAGTTGAATTTCCACTCGTACTAATGGCCAATAAAACATCGCCCGACTGTCCCATTCCCTCCAAAAAACGTGAGAAAACAAAATCGTATCCATAATCATTAGCTACACAACTTAAATAACCTTGATCTGAAATGGCTAGAGCAGGCAATGAAACACGGTCATCTCTAAAACGTCCGGTTAACTCTTCTGCAAAATGCATTGCATCACTCATAGAACCGCCATTGCCACAAGAAATAATTTTATTCCCACCCTGAATGGCCGTCACCATATGCTCACCGGCTTTAGCAATAGCCTCCATTTTTGATTCATCATTCATAAACTGGGTTAATACCTGTTGTGATTCTGAAAAAATTTGGCGAATAAAATCTTGACTCATTTTCTACTATTTGCGGCAAATTTAACTAAAAATGGTTATCCAATAGGGCAAAGAAAAAGCCGAAATTGATCTCTCAATTTCGGCTTGTTTTTATTTTGTTTCGTTAAAAATATTTTTTCCTCGTTCTAACCATTCCACAAACTTCGGAATATCTGGGTCATAAGCAGCATGCTCATGCAATTGCTTTTCATTGTGATCTAACACCACATAATAAGGTTGCGCATTTGTACCGTATTCTCGAATTTGCATATCACTCCACTTATTCCCAACGGTTTTCACTTTTTTACCCGTGGTAGGAGATACATACTCCTCTCCTTCAGGTAATTTTGTTTTTTCATCTACATAAAGAGATATTAAAACATAATCCCCTTTTAACATTTCAAGAACATGCGGATCACTCCAAACTTGCTCTTCCATTCTTCGACAATTGACACATGCCCAGCCTGTAAAATCTAGCATGATTGGCAGGCCTTGTTCTTTGGCATAAGCCAAACCTAAATCGTAATCATGAAAACAGTTAATATTGTAGGGACAATGCTCTGGCTCGGCACCTTTAGGCAAACTCGCCTGACCTGGTCCTGTACCCGAGACAATTACCGATGATTTATACCCTACACCATTTGGCGATTCACTATAAAACGCTGGAGGTGGAAATCCTGAAATTACTTTCAGAGGGGCACCCCACATACCGGGAATCAAATACACCGTAAATATTGTCACCATTAAGGCCATTAATAATCTACCCACAGATATTCCATCTAACGGAGAATCATGAGGCAACTTGATCCAACCAAACAAATAAATGGCTAAGGTTCCAAATACTGTAATCCAAATAGCTAAGAACAATTCACGAGGTAACCAATGTGCTTGCAATACCAAATCTGCATTGGATAAAAACTTGAATGCCAAAGCCAACTCTAAAAACCCAAGAACCACTTTGACGGTATTTAACCATCCGCCAGATTTCGGTAAAGAGTTCATCCATCCAGGGAACATCGCAAACAATGCAAACGGCAATGCTAATGCGGAAGAAAAGGATAACATTCCAATAATTGGCCCCATATACCCGCCATTAACAGCTGCTTCCACAAGTAGCGTCCCAATAATTGGTCCGGTACATGAAAAGGAAACTAAGGCTAGAACGAAAGCCATAAAAAAGATTCCGATCAATCCCCCTTTATCTGCATTTGCATCCGCTTTATTCACCCAAGAAGAAGGTAATGTAATCTCAAAAGCGCCAAGAAAGGAGACTGCAAATACTACGAGCATTACAAAAAAGAATAAATTAAAGTACACATTGGTAGACATGGCATTTAAAGCATCCGCTCCAAAAACAGAAGAAACACCTACTCCTAGAAGTACATAAATCACAATAATTGAAACCCCATAAATCAAGGCGTTCTTGATTCCTTCGGCTTTGGTTTTACTTTGTTTGGTAAAGAAACTTACCGTCATAGGAATCATTGGAAACACACATGGAGTTAGAAGCGCAGCTAAACCACCTAGAAAACTCAAAATGATTATCGTCACCATTGATTTCTTTTCTTCCTTGGGAATTCTAAACTCTAATTCAACCGCTTCTGGCGGAATACATGTACGATCGTTACAGGCCATAAAGTAAACCTCTCCCGTAATGATTGAATCCCCTTTAGATACTTTTACCTTCTGAGAAATGGTTACCGTTTTGGAATAAAAACGCAATACCATATCGAAATTAGGATCATTTTCTTCCAATAAATCACCTCTTTCAAACGGAGAATCTACCTTTTTTATAGCTTCAGGAGTTAAAATATTAAACTCTGTGGCTTGTGGTCCGTCAGCACTTGGTAAATCAATGGAATACAAATGCCAGTGATCTTCAATGGTTGCGATCGCTTGCAACTCATACATTCCACCTCCTAAAGAAACCACATTACTCGACCAAGTAACCGGTGTTAGAACGCCTTCGTTTTGATTCAAATCGTGATCTCCACCCATGGTCAGGGTTAAGCCTCCCGATTTCAAATCAAATTCAAACTCCACAATTTCGGGTGGAATACATGTTTTATCATCACAGGTCATGAATTCAAAATCACCGGTAACCTTTGCACTTGAACCTGTCAGCTTCACTCTTTGAACAAATCTAGCTTCATTTTCAAAGTACTTTAACTCCATGGCAAATACCTTATCCTGCACGGTTATTCCTTCCGGCTCCGAAACTTTGCCCACCAATTCGTAATCCGCAGATTCTTTAAAAAGAAAAGAGGTTGGAATAACTGGCTCCCCTACCCCTTGAGAGTACAGATGCCAATGTGGTTCAATGGTGGCATTGAATATCAAATCATATTCATTGTTGCCTACACTTTTTGATTCATACGTCCATTTTACCGGAGTGTGGATTTGAGCGTTACTATTTGCGATTCCGCTAAACAGAAAAGCCATACTTAGTACTAGTAATTTTATATATTTTCTACCCATAACTCGGTTTTTGAGACCCGCCAAATGTAACAAAATAGTTCGTTGAGTAAACCCCCTTTAACGGCCTCTTAACATCTTCCTTAACTCTGCTGATAATAAACTAATTAACACCCAGCTACCCTAGTACCTCCATAGGTTTATTGTATTTCTTGGAGCGGTTTTAATTGAAACCATTTTCGAATTAGATAAATCGCCAAATACATCAATGGCGTATCGACTAAAGCAAATAGCACTTTAAATAACCAGCCATCTTGTATGAGACCACTCATTTCCGTTACCGACATCTGACCCACAAACAAAACGCCCACTACCAAAGTAGTATCTAGTAGTTGAGACACCATGGTAGACCCATTATTACGCAACCATAAATGTTTTCCATTGGTTAATTTCTTCCAAAAATGGTAGAGTTTTAAATCGGCAAATTGCGCAATTAAATAAGCGATCATGCTTGAAAACACCACCCGATAGGAATTGGCAAACACTTGGTTATACACCTCATCTGGAACAGGAGATTGATCAATGGCAGGAAAAACACTACCTAACCACAAGACTCCTAAAACGAATAGAGATGCAAAAAAACCAGCCACCACGACTTGGGTGGTTTTCTTCTTCCCATAGATTTCAGAGAGAATATCGGTAATTAAAAAAGTAAACGGGTAAGGCAACATCCCTGCAGATATCACAAAGGACTTAAATCCCAGGTCGACCGTTACGAACTTATTGGCAATCAAATTAGTGGTCACTAAAGAGGCAATGAACAATGCGGCTAAAACGAGGTATAAATAATCGGCTTGTAGCCTTAATTTTTTGTTCATGATTGTAATTGTTTGACTAAAGTAACAAACACTTTCTTACGCCATCCACTCCACCGAATAAACCCTTTTGGTTTGGGAGTCAATTTTAAAGTTATTGGAGGAACGCAATCCAACGACCCAACAAATCTCAGAACCCGATTCCAATACCCAAATATTTTGCTTTTCATGTTTCGGTATTTTTAAATCGATTAAGAGATCGGATATTTTTTTCTTCCCTTTCATACCCAAGGGCGAAAACTTATCTCCATCTTTCCAATGACGAAGATGGAGCGGGAATTTAAGTTTATCAAAATCTAAAAACACCCTCTTAATATTCGCTACAATTTTAATATCATCCGCATAATGGTCTTCAAATTTCAAATGAAGGGGTTCTTTTATTTCGCCTAAGAACTCGGTCACTTTGAAACCGTTCCCTGCAGAAAAGAATCTTTTTTGCTGAATAAAAACAAACTCTCGATCTATGTAAATATGATGGTCTACCGAAGAAACCATGGTTCCGGGCTGACCTTGAATAGCCTGCAACAAATTCTTTACATGCACTGCGTTAAAACCAAATTCCTTCAATTGATAATTGAGAACCACATCTGAAAATGGGTGGTTTTTAATGGCCTCAATAGCTATTTTCAAACCTTTATCTTCCTGTACTACCCACGTATTCCAAATCGTTTTCATTTGATCTACCACAAAAGCATCCACCCGAGAAAGTCGCTCAAAATTCCGCTGAAAAGTAGCTTCTAAATTGGGATTGATTTCGGTAAGGACAGGGAGAACTTTATGCCTTAATTTATTGCGATGGTATTTAATGCTTTGGTTCGAAAGGTCTTCACGCCAAACTAAACCTTCCGATTTTGCATAGGTGTAAATTTCCTCTTTCCCAATATTTAATAGGGGGCGAATTACGCTCCCGTTCTGGGGTTTAATACCTCGTAATCCACTTAATCCGGTTCCCTTAGCGGCATTAAACAAAAAAGTTTCGATATTATCCGTGAGATGTGTCCCTACGGCAATTTGTGCGAGTTTATTTTCCTTACATAACTTCTCAAACCAGAAATAACGGAGGTCGCGAGCCGCCATTTGAATAGATACTTTTCGAGTATCGGCATATACTTGAGTTTCAAATTTGACGGTAAAAAACGGAACTTCCATGGCGCTAGCCAGATCTTTGGTAAACTTTTGATCCACATCCGCATCAGTACCTCGAAGGTTAAAATGGCAATGCGCGATGGTTATACGAAAACCTAGCTTATGCAATACATGGGCTAAAACCACGGAGTCTGCTCCACCGCTCACCCCTACCAAAACGGGAACATTCTTTTTTAAATACGGATTTTCCGCCACCCATGATTCGACTGTTTTTACCATTAAAACAAAACTAACAATCCGGAATGAATCTTGACTTGCTTTTCATTTATTGACGAATCGTATTTTTGGATAAATTACACCATATGAAAAAAAGCCTCCTTATTATATGTTTTGGGTTCGGTCTTTTATCCGCTATCCCGGATCCCCAAAAAACAACACTCCCAAAAGGGTTCGTTTATCTTTCTCATGTGGTACCGAATATAGTGGTTGAGCTACGTTATTTTAGTAAAGAAAATTTTGTTGCCAAACGAGTAAATGGGTATAAAAAGGAAGTGGCTATTATTTCTGAACCAGCCGCATTTGCATTGAGCAAGGTCCAAATTGAATTAAATAAACGTCATTTACGACTCAAGGTATTTGATGCTTACCGACCTCAAAAAGCGGTGGATCATTTTGTGCGATGGGCGAAGAACATGACCGACACCACCCATAAACACATCTATTACCCGGAGGTAGATAAGGCGGATTTATTTAAACTCGATTATATTGCTTCAAAATCGGGTCATACCCGAGGCAGCACCATTGATGTCACCTTAGTAGATTCAGAGAATTTAGAATTAGATATGGGAACCCCCTGGGATTTTTTTGGAACTAAATCTTGGCCTAGTGATACCACAATTTCTAAAGTTGCACAACAAAACAGAACCTACTTAAGAGAGGTGATGCTTGCCCATGGGTTTGTACCGTATGAAAAAGAATGGTGGCACTTTACCTTAAAAAACGAACCCTTTCCAGATACCTATTTTGACTTTAATGTAAAGTAATTATTACAAGCCTTGAGACTCTACCATACCATCCCGTAAACGAATAATACGATTGGCATGGTCTGCAATATCCTTTTCGTGGGTGACTAAGATAACGGTATTTCCATTGGCATGAATTTCATTAAAGAGCTCCATTATTTCATGCGAAGTAGTGGAATCCAGATTTCCAGTAGGCTCATCCGCCAAAATAATAGATGGGTTATTAACCAAGGCTCTCGCTACAGCAACACGCTGTCTTTGGCCACCAGAAAGCTCATTGGGATTGTGATCCATACGATCGGCCAATCCCACACTTTCGAGAACCTCCGCAGCTCTTTCTAAACGATCTTTTTTACTCCAACCGGCATAAACTAAGGGAAGGGCCACATTTTCTAAAGCAGAGTACCTCGGTAATAAGTTGAATGTTTGAAAAACGAAGCCAATTTCGGTATTCCGGATTTCAGCCAGCTCATTATCTACCATCTGACTTACATCCTTATTATTCAATAAATAAGAACCTGCGGTGGGTGTATCTAAACAACCAATAACATTCATTAAAGTCGATTTACCCGAACCGGAAGGACCCATCAAAGCCGTATACTCATTACGTTTTACTTCAATATTAATGCCCCGTAAAGCGCGTACTTTCTGTTGACCTACCACAAATTCACGTGTGATTTCCTTTAAATCGATAACCAAATCCATTGCTCAAAAATAAACGAACTCCCGGTGAATACATACGCATTTACACCAATGGTGTTTATTCAGGTACCGAAGGTGAAAAGAAAGGGACATGATTGGAATGTGAATTCTATATTTGCCACCTATGAAGCGCATCTCCAAGAAGTTTCCGTACACAAAAGCCATCAAAGACGCCTTAATTTCTTGGGCACAACAATTTGATCCGTGTGTGATACTGGATAGTTTTTCGGAATACAACCCCGATTACCCGCATGGTTTCACTTACGAAATGGTGATTGGAGTAGAAGCCCATCAAGAGCTTATTTCAAATGCGGATTCTTTTTTAAAATTGAAAAATTTCCATGACTCGCAAGCCGATTGGATGTTAGGTTATTTGAGTTATGACTTAAAAAACGAATTGGAAGAGGTATCCAGCAATAATGAAGATTTTCACTATATGAACCATCTTCACTTTTTTGTACCTAAGGTTTTGATTTTAGTCCGAGGTAACGAACTTGAAATTCAAAGTATAGAAAAAAATCCAGATGATATTTGGGCGACAATTCAAAGCACGCCATCGCAAGGTGTTACAAAACTTGACCGCATTGATTTAACGCCTCGGATTCACCATGCCGAGTACATCAAAGGAGTGAAATCGCTCAAACACCATATTCAAATGGGCGATATTTACGAGGCCAATTTTTGCCAGGAGTTTTATGCTGAAAATGTAAGTATCGATCCCATTTCGGTGTACCAAAAACTAGTAAACACCTCCCCCACGCCATTTTCGGTATATGGAAGATGGAACCATCACCATTTAATGAGCGCCAGTCCGGAGCGGTATATTCAGAAAACAGGAAACGCTATTGTTTCGCAACCAATTAAAGGGACTGCCAAAAGAGGAACTACTTCTGAAGAGGATGCGCAACTAAAAAAGGACCTTTACCATAGCGAAAAAGACCGATCGGAAAATGTGATGATTGTAGATTTAGTTCGGAACGACCTTTCTAAAACGGCTGCGCAACAAACCGTGAAAGTGGATGAGCTTTTTGGCACGTATTCCTTTTCCAACGTACATCAAATGATTTCGACCATTTCCAGTACGGTAAAAGAAGGGGTCCATTTTACGGAGATCATTAAACACAGTTACCCTATGGGTAGTATGACGGGCGCACCCAAAATAATGGCAATGAATCTCATTGAAGAATTTGAGCATACCAAACGAGGTATTTATTCCGGTTCGGTAGGGTATATTACTCCCAATGGCGATTTTGATTTTAATGTGATTATTCGAAGTCTGCAATACAATGCCAACACCCAATATTTAAGTTATATGGTGGGTGGGGCTATTACAGACAATTCCGACCCAGAAGGCGAATACCACGAGTGTGAAATCAAGGCAGCTTCTATTAAGCAAGTTTTGGCTGGAGGCTGATTATTCCACCACCCCGATAATTACTCCAAACGAACTCTTATCCAGAGCATTCCATCCTTTTTCAGGTAAATACATTCTAGACACAAATCCGTCTAGGTACAGGGCATTATTACATCCTTTATTCTTAAAGAAGGTAGCGAAATCATAAAAATTAATTGGTTCCTTACTAATCGCAAAAAGTACATTTCCATTTGGGAGCACCCCAACCCCATTTCTGACGTGTACATTACTCGAACCCAATATAAACCGAGAATGCAATTTACCATCTATAAGCAACATAGGACCAGATTGAGTGGCATACTTCACCTCCGGGGAGTTTTTAAAATCCTTGGTTTGGCAAACAACTGGAACTCCTGAAGTCGTCAAATAGAAAATACCATTGGGTTCCATATAGAAATTTCCGTAATTGTTTTTTTGACGATTCACATCCTTTACCAAAACACCTTTTTCTATAAATAACCCTTGTGGTGACAAGCCCTTTAGGTACATTCCTGCATTCATGGCAAAAACAAGATTCTCCTTCTTTTTTTGAAGATCGGCTTTTAGGTTCTGGAAGCTTTTGTAATTGACTTTCTGTTCATCCTTCCAATAAAATTTAAGATTCTGATTCCTAGGATTAACCTCATAAAATTCAAAACGTGCCTCCACACCTTCGGAAGAATTTTCCATGCCAACAAATGACATAAATCCAATCGCGATTACTACACCTACCAGACACCCAAGAAAGACGTTTTTCATTATTTTCTTTTTAGAAGCTCATTGCTTATCATCCTTTCTGTTCCGGAGGAAAGGCCCGCTTGTTTTGCAAATTTTGGCCATTGAGCCACTTTGTTTTTTACCTCTTCAATAATTTCAATGGCATTCTTCACATCAAATATTTGCCCTAATTCCAATAGGTTTTTCGAGGTTGGGTTTTGGCCCTCTCCGGCAACGAGTGTACTATGCTGACCATGACTAGAAGACGAAAATGTAAGATCATAGGCTGGGGAAAATTTCCAATTACCGTCCACATCCAACAAGAATGAAAAGTTTTTGCTATGGTCATCTCTATTGTGACTAAACACATTGAAGGCAGCTAATCTCAACACCTTCTCATATGCTTTCACATGATGCTCCAATTTAAATGCACCATCCATAATATGACCGTAATCCAATTGACTGTATCGAAAATCATCATGCATAATACCGCTTGCCGAATGCATATGAATTTTAGTATTCCCCACCCGGTCGAATCGTTGGGTTCCAAAATATTTTTTACCTGACCGACCTTCAAACAGCTTAAATTCGGCCATTTCAATTCCGCATTCTCGTGCCATTAAAGCATACGCAAATTCTATTTGCGCAATATCGACCCGGTCATTTTGGGCTGGAAATTTCACAATCCAATGGGCATAACCCTCTGGCAAATTGTTCTCCCCAAAAATGAGCTGATCGGTTAGTACATTATAGCCCACATTTATTTTGGGTCGCGCTCCACCGGATGAACCACCCAACTGATATAACTCCTCCACTAACTGAACACTCGAACCTTCCAATACGTGCATGGTTTGGCTCGCGAACACATCCAGGTTAATTGAATTAGGAACCTCTGAATCCTCCCGGAAATCTGGCTCATACACCAAGGCCCCTTTTCCGGAATTCCCCACATACGCTAATCGCTCCAATGCGCCAATACCAAAAGGATTCACCCCAATATCCGTCAATTTTCTATCTATCAACAATCTTCCCCATCCATCGGGCAAAGAGTCGTGGAATACCCCAAATAGCCCATCAAACAAAGCCACATCTCCGGTATGTATCTCCGTATTAAATGGCAATTTTATGGGGGAAATATTTATTCCCTTGGCAATAAACGTGGCATGGTATCTAAAGTGAATATCCTTACCCTCTTGAATCAATTCACCCACATCCATTTTTTCATCCCCTAGATGCAAACCTACTTTCAGTCGTTTAATTTTCATGATTTATCACTAAAGAGTTGCTTTAAATCACGGCTTTCTTTCTGCATAAACAGCGATTCAAATTCGGAGAGCCTACCCAACACATGACCCAGTTTAAGTAAAGAAGTAAATGAAATTTGACCGGTAGATTCAAAGCGCTTCAAACTACCTAAAGAAACCCCGGAGCGCTGTGAAAATTCTTCTTGACTCCATTTTTTTGACTTTCGTAGAACCCGGACTTTTTCAGCCGTTTCTTGCATAACATCAAGCGGTTGTTTTTGGATATTAAATCTATTCATTTAGCTAATATATTAACCAAATATAGATGAATTTAGGTGTAATAGCTAATATACGAGCTTATATCACTAAATGAGAGCTACTTTAAAACGTAGGTAGGGCAACTTCAATATCAGGTACTCGTACTTAAAACAAGTTACCGAATTTTAGAATTTCTACCGATTGTACTCTAACTCCGAACGTCTTATTCTCTAACGATAAACACCGGTATTTCTACATTATGACGAACCGAATCTATAGTGGTACCAAAAAGCATATCTCCTATCATTCCATGACCATGTGAGCCCATAACCAATAGATCCGCATTAAAATCTTTGGTGATTTTCGGTATGGTATTCTTTGGACTTCCATAACCCAACTTTATAGATACGTTATGACCCTGTGCTTTCATTTGTTCCTGATATTTCCGGATAAATTCCAAATCAGTTTGTGATTCATTATCCTCCACTTCTTTCCCAAAAACACGAGCTACCACACTTTCAACGACATGAATTAACAAAATATCGGTTTCGGAATTCTTAATGGAAAGCACATGTTGAATAACATTACTATCTGCTTCACTAAAATCAACCGCCACCGCAATACGATTAAATTTCTTTTGGGTATGAATATCCAATAATATTTGCTCCCGGTGTACGCCCGAAACACGTTTAGGTTTAGCGGTTTTAAACAAGGGAACAAAAGTGACATAAATCAACAGACCCAAAGCACTTACAGCCACCAAGCCAATAGCCAACCCAAACATTATTGGACTTTCGGTAACCGACAAAAAATTACTTGTTTCCTCAATCACCAACCAAATATTTAAAGCTACAATTACTGCGGCCGATAACCAGGCGCCTAGTTTTGTCCAAGGTCCAATAGCAAAAACACCCATGGTGGCTTTGTCGCTTACATGATGGATTAATGGAATCACGGCAAAACCCAATTGCAAACTCAAAATTACTTGACTTAAAATAAGTAATGTCCCAGTAGACCCCTCCCCGAAAATAAGGATAACAATAACGGCAGGAACAATC
>CAJXZP010000070.1 GCA_913062955.1 uncultured Flavobacteriales bacterium
AGTTTAAGGAAACGTATTAATTTAAAAATTAAGGTATAGGTAAGCAGCTAGTTCTTTGGAGTTAGCTGCTTTTTTTTTATGAAAAAATCGGAAATTAGCGCTTTCAACGAAATATTAGAGCATAAAAAAGCCGAATCTAACTTTAGATTCGGCTTTTGCTCCTCCACCTGGACTCGAACCAGGGACACCCTGATTAACAGTCAGGTGCTCTAACCAACTGAGCTATGGAGGAATTTTCCTTGATTTGATATGTTGGTCTCAAATCGAGTGCAATATTAGGTACTTTTTAAGATGTATACAATACATTTGTAAAAAAAATTAAAAGAAATTTCATATGAGTTTATTAGTTGTTGGTTCTGTGGCATTTGACCAAATAGAAACCCCTTTCGGAAAGAGTGATAAAATTGTAGGAGGTGCAGGTACCTACATTAGTTTAACCTCTTCCTATTTTACCAAAGACCTTGGAATTGTATCTGTAGTAGGGGATGATTTTCCTCAATCTTACATTGATCTATTTCATTCTAAGAATGTTAACACCGAAGGACTAGAAATAAAAGAAGGTGAAAAGTCATTTTTCTGGGCTGGAAAATATCATAATGATTTGAATTCAAGAGATACTTTGGTGACAGAATTAAATGTGTTAGCTGATTTCAAACCGGTTGTTCCAGCTAAATTAAAAAATGCAGAAATTGTGATGTTAGGAAATTTATCTCCGGATGTTCAGTTAAGCGTTATTGATCAAATGGAAACTCGTCCAAAGCTAATTGTATTAGATACCATGAACTTTTGGATGGATATTGCTTTAGATGACTTGAAAAAAGTAATTTCAAGGATTGATGTTTTAACCATTAACGATGAAGAGGCACGTCAGTTATCTGGAGAGTATTCTTTGGTGAAAGCGGCTAATAAAATCATTGCCATGGGTCCTAAAGTATTAATCATTAAAAAAGGAGAGCACGGTGCGTTGTTATTTAATGAAAACGAGGTGTTTTTTGCCCCAGCTTTGCCTTTAGAGGAAGTATTTGACCCAACGGGTGCAGGTGATACATTTGCGGGCGGATTTGTAGGTTATTTGGCTAAAACAAATGATACATCGTTTGAAAATATGAAAAGAGCTATTATCTATGGTTCCGCAATGGCTTCTTTCTGTGTTGAAAAATTTGGATCGGTTAGAATCGAAAATTTATCCGAAACAGAAATAAACGAAAGGGTACAACAATTTGTGGATTTGGTTCAATTTGACATTTCCTTATAAGACAAAAAAAAGGGGGGAATAGGATTCCCCCCTTTTAAAATTGTTCCATAATACCTATTCGTTCCATAGTGAAAAATCTAATGACCTATATACCGCCTCTAATTCTTCCTCTCCCGCTTGTCCATTAATCCTTATATTCAAAACGTACTTTTTATCCCAGTTTAAAATAAGTGAACAATACTTTTCCTCTTCATTGACCTCCACAAATCCTCTTTTACCATCCCACTTCACCTGTTTTGTATAGCCCTGTACGTTTTTATTATTCTTTGTAGATTTTACCTTTTCTAAGTATTCGTTAAACATTCCCTTCGAATATGAAAACTCTAAAATCTCAATTTCTATAACTAAACTCGGGTTTGAATATATAGCCGACACATGGGTAATGCTTTCCTCGGATACATTTAACACGGAACCCGTAAATTCATTTACTAAACTCGATTTCAAAACGGCTGTAGGAAATACCTTTTGTAATTCTTCAACAGAATGCGTTTCTTGACCCCTTCCTATTAAAGAAAAAAGGAAGAACACTATAAAAGGAAGTTTTTTCATATTAAGATTTTAAGTACACGCAATTTTATTCACTCTGTTTTGATGTCTCCCCCCTTCAAAATCGGTTGTTAAAAATTCTTCTACACTTTTTAAATTGATGGCTTCATCTACATACCTTGAAGATAAAGCTAGTACATTCGCATCATTATGTAACCGTGCCATTTTAGCTAACTCCGAAGTCCAACATAACGCAGAACGAATTCCTTGATGTTTATTCACCGTAATGTTAACACCATTCCCACTACCACAGATCACAATACCAAAACGAGCGACACCCGTTTCTACTGCATTTGCCATAGGATGTGCAAAATCCGGATAGTCCACAGAATCAAGACCATTGGTTCCAAAATCTTTTACTTCATAATTCTTAGACTCTAAAAGGTCTTTAATTATATCTTTCAATTCATAACCTGCATGATCACAAGCTATTGCAATAACTTTATTTGGACTTTCCATATTTCAAAAATAAATCAATTAACTATGCCACAAATTTACTGGATTATTGAATAATTGTGAACCGTATTTAAGAATTTATATGGTATTAATTCATCGTTAATAAAACCTTCATTACGTGTTAAAAACCTGTGTAAAGAAATGATAAAATTAATTAGGTTTTCTCACTCAAAAAGAGAATTCGAATTCCACACGGAACCACAAAGGAAAGTTAGCTATTTCTTTAAAAGAGTTATGAACGATTTTAAAGAGGTAATGAACACAAAATTTCAGAGAAGTTATCATGTGAATAAACAAAACGACATATTGTTAACAACGTTAAATTCCGTTCATTTCCAACCTATTTAGCTTTACATTCGTGTTAATAACTACGAGAATTTAACGTATAACTTTGTAAAAAAAACAAAACCATACTTTTCTATGCACAGTACTAACAGCATAGTAGTAGTAGTAGTTTGTTTTAAAAATTTTAAAAAAGAAATGATTAAATATATTATACTGTTCATAAACCTATTTTTCATATCAAATTTCAGTCAAGCACAATCCAAAATTGATCCGAATGGATTCCATGTGTTTTTCTATGAAAATGGTCAAAAGTCTTCGGAAGGAAATTTCAAGAATGGAAAACCCGAAGGCTATTGGAAAAACTATTATGAAAACGGAGTTTTAAAATCCGAAGGAAATCGGAGGAATCATTTATTGGATAGTACGTGGGTTTTTTATTACGACAATGGATTGCTCAAAGAAAAAGCAGATTATTCAAAATCAAAAAAAGAAGGTTTTTCTTTTCGATATTCTGAGGAAGGGTTTTTATTGGAAAAACGGATGTACAAAAACGACACCATTGATGGTTTTGCATTTAAATATTTTGAAGACCTAGGTCGCGTTGAATTCGAGGAACCTTACGTACAAGGATTAAAAGAGGGGAGAGGATATCAGTACGCTAGAGATGGCCGAATAATTAGTTTAATTACTTACGAAAAGGGAACTTTAAAAAGTTTACAGGCGATTAATTCTTACAATTCTAAACAGCAACAGGTGGGCTTATGGATAGCGTATTATGATAATATTCCAAATAAAAAAGTCAAAAAACTGGAGGGTAGGTACAAATCCGGTTTTAAACATGGTTATTTTAGAGAATATGACAGAAAGGGAGTACAAGTAGCCACAATCAAGTATGTCAATGGACAGGTGGTTGAAAATGCCGAAGAGTTAATGGGTGTAGATTTGGTTAGAGAGTATTACCCCAATGCTTCGGTGATGTGGGAAAAAACGTATTTGGGAACAAAACCCCATGGTATTTGGAAGAAGTATGATACCGCAGGAGTGGTCATTGAATCTATTGTTTATATCAAAGGTATTAAGAAGGGGGAAGGTATTATTGACGTTAAGGGGATGAAACAAGGCTCCTGGAGAGAGTTTTATACCGAGGGTATGTTACGAGGTGTGGGTAGGTATGAAAATGGCGCTAGGGTCGGTAAATGGAGTTTTTACCATTTAAATGAAAAATTGGAACAAGTGGGTGTATATCGAAAAGGTGGAAAACCTCATGGGGATTGGATATGGTATTACAGTAATGGAGCAATAAAGAGAGAAGAAACCTATTTCAATGGCAAGGAAGATGGCGAGTTGATTGAGTATAATCAAGGGGGCGAAATAATCAAACAGGGATCGTATGTAGAAGGATTAAAAGATGGGGAATGGTTGATCAATACGGGTGATTATATTGAAAAAGGAAATTACATAGATGGCATGATGTATGGCATTTGGGAAGGTATTTATAAGAGTACTGGTAAAACGGCTTTTAAAGGCGAATATATTGAAGATGAACCGAATGGAAAACACATTTATTATTATTCAAATGGTAAAAAAATGCTAGAAGGGAAATATGAAGTGGGGCTTAAGTTGGGAGATTGGAAACGTTACGATGAAAATGGATTGGTTGTTTTAACTATTGAATATAGAGAGGGAAAAACCTACAAATTAAGTGGTAAAAAAGTGATGGATGATTACACCGAATAAAAAAGGGACAATTTCTATAAATCATCCCTTTAAAAAAAAAATACGGTTAATCTTCCTTTGAACCTACAAATTTCGGAATAAAAATTAAGGCAACCAATGCGGTTGTTACATGAAAGGGTACGGTTATTAAAGCAAGATTATGAGGAATATCACCCGCTTGTAAAAAACCCGTATTAATTAGTTGTTCCGGAAAAAATTGAACGCCTATACTAATTAAAAATCCTATCATGACTAGTGAAATGTACACTTTTGTGCCTTTTTCGTAATTTTTTGACGAAACAAAATAATAAAATATGGTCGCAATAATGGGAGGGAAAAAGGAACCAAGTGATAGCGCCATTTCATCCAAAATCAAAGGATATTCAAAATTTAGTAGCATCGGTAAAAAGAAAAATAGGATGTTATTTAATGCTGCAGTTATTAAACCGGCTAAAAATCCAGCGACAATATATTTCCAGATCGTATAAGTATGGTGTGTGGCCATGATTGCTTGTTCCATAGTGATGGTTTTATTTAAAAATTTTGACTTTTTAGTTGCACTAAAGATATATTAAGTTATTATTTATCAATATTTTAGTATAATATTTTGATTTTTATGGGTATGATAATATATTATTTGTGTATTATGGTTGTCTTCCTGTATGTTGTATGGGTTAATTTGTTTTTTGCAATATATAAAAAATTGATTTATAATGGGTTAATGTAAT
The DNA here is from genome assembly GCA_913062955.1 of uncultured Flavobacteriales bacterium. Taxonomy (GTDB): domain Bacteria; phylum Bacteroidota; class Bacteroidia; order Flavobacteriales_G; family Salibacteraceae; genus CAJXZP01. Next base: position 4,987 of record CAJXZP010000070.1, read on the forward strand.
TTTTGGACAGAGGTATGAACGTTGAGGTCTGAATTATTTGGATTGGGTGTGATTTTAATATTTAATTAAAAGGGTAGGAATGGGTCTTGTTAATTGGCAAATAGCGTTCATTTGTAAACGAAATATTACTTTAGACGCCAATTATAAAATGGAAGATAATGAGTAAGAATAAAATTATTGGCTTGGTGATTTGGTTGGTAACTCTTCTAGGTCCAATGAAAGCATGGATGTTTGCAAATGTTGGTGCAGGTACTACAACAATATATTTAGTAATGTTTCTACTCACCTTAACGGGTGTTTATGTGGGAAGTTACTTCTTTTCAAAACCAACTGCTTCTAAGAAAGCTTAATTTGGGTTATTGGGATGGTTTAAAGAATGCCTAGCTTGAAAGCTGGGCGTTTTTATTTCCAATAGTTTTTAGACATAAAAAAACCCCAATCTTACGATTGAGGTTTTTTTGGGAGGTCTCGAGCGGATTCGAACCGCTGTACTCGGTTTTGCAGACCGATGCCTGAGCCACTCGGCCACGAGACCATCAAGGCGACAAATGTAATAATTACCTCTTAATTAACTAAGATCTTTACTACTTAAATACACACTTACATGATTCACATCGGATTGTATTGGTGCTCTGTGTTTTATAAGTTTAACTTCTACTTCTGAAGCATGAGAATAGCGATTTTGAATCGCTTTAATAATTTTCATGGCGACTACTTCAATGAGTTTAGCACGTATTGCCATCTGAGTTTTTACAATTTCTGTAACCACTACATAATCGATAGCTTCCATTAGATCATCTGTTTCAGCGGCCTTAGCGAAAGGGGCATGTACTTTAACGTTTATTGAAAAATCACCTCCTACCAAGGCTTCTTCCTCAATGCAACCATGGAATGCTCTAACTCGTATGCCGCTAACCTCTACTATTCCCATTATATTTTTATCGTTTCTAAAGCTTTGTTTATTCTAGTAATGGTTTGTTTTTGTCCTAATAGATTACAAATTTCAAATAGGGAAGGACCCATTCCTTTTCCACTAATAGCTAATCGTAATGCAGGGCCAATTTGTCCAAAACCAATTTCGTTTTTGGTTAAAAATTCACTAAACGTGGTTTCAATGGCATCTGTAGAGAATTCCTCCATTTGTTCAAATTCCGATTTTAAATCAGAAAGTAAAAGTGGCGTATGTTCCTTCCATTTTTTCTTTACCGTTTTTTCATCATAGGAAAATTCATGGGTAAAAAAATAGGATCCTTCTTCTAATATATCCTTTAAAAAAGTGGCTCGTTCTTTCATTAATCCACAAATACTGATCAATGAATTGGATTCAAAATCCAATTTCATATCCTGCGCAATTGGAGTAACCAACTTGGCTAATTCTTCGTTAGAAGTAGAACGTAAATATTGTTGTTGGTACCATAAGGCTTTTGGTGCATCAAATTTTGCTCCCGATTTACCTACCCGTTCTAGTGAGAATGCTTGGATCAGTTCAGGAAGTTTAAAAATTTCTTCATTAGTACCTGGATTCCAACCTAAAAAGGCCAACATATTATTGAAGGCTCCAGGAAAATAACCTCTTTCTCTATATCCACTAGATTCCTCCCCTGTGGCATCATCCATCCAATTTAATGGAAATACGGGAAAACCTAATCGATCCCCATCTCGCTTGCTTAATTTTCCATTTCCATCCGGCCGTAGAATTAATGGTAAATGTGCCAATTTAGGCATGGTTGATTCCCAACCCAAGTATCTATACAGTAGAACATGAAGTGGGGCAGAGGGTAACCATTCTTCCCCACGAATTACATGTGTTATTTGCATTAGATGATCATCTACAATATTTGCCAAATGATAGGTAGGCATCCCATCGGATTTAAATAAAACCTTATCGTCTAAATTGGATGTGTTAACGGTAACCCACCCGCGGATTTCATCTTCAAAACGAACTTCTTCATTTCTTGGAATCTTTACTCGGATAACGTAAGGAATACCTGCTTCAATTTTTTCTGTGACTGCATCTTCCGATAAAGTCAAAGAATTTTGCATGGAATTTCTGGTGATGTGGTTGTATTGCCAATTAGGCATTTTTGCTGCCTTAGCTCTTTCACGTACTGCTGTTAATTCTTCGGAAGTATCAAAGGCTAAATAGGCAGTGCCGTTATTTAACATAATATCAGCGTATTGCCTATACATAGGCTTTCTTTCGGATTGTCTATATGGACCAAATTTCCCAGGGTTCCACGGAGATTCATCCGGGGTAATTCCTGCCCAATCAAACGCTTCTTGGATGTACTCTTCGGCTTTTTCAACAAAACGGGTTTGATCCGTATCTTCTATTCTCAGAATAAAAGTACCCTTGTGCTTTTTAGCGAAAAGGTAATTGTATAAAGCAGTTCTTACTCCACCTATATGTAATGGTCCAGTTGGACTTGGTGCAAATCGCACCCTAACATTTTGCAAATCCATAATTCAAAAAATTAAGGACGCGAAGATAGGTTTTTAGATTTATTGATGATAATCTTAATATCCTAGAAATAGGAACCTCTGTTGGGAGATTTTCTTCTTCTACTTTTAGTGTATAATTGCTTACTTACCATTACGGTTAATAAACCATACCAATCATTGTATTGTGGATTTCCTCTTATTCCTCCTGCGGATTGACCACCATTAGCACGTCTATCTGCTAATATTGCGCCTATTTCACCGCTGATTTGCTTTATTGCTTCCGGGTCTGCATAAGTGGTACTTACATCGTCAAAATAATCGGTCATCAACCATGTGGCGGAAGCTTCTACTCCTAGTGACCATGCACCAGATTTTCCCCCTTTACTAGGTAATGCAAATTTGAAACCTGCAATGAATGGTAACCCTACAGTGAATTGGGAATAACTGGTAGAACCTGAATTTACCAATTGTCCTTCGGTACCTAGTGGTTGTAAATTATACCAGGTTCCTTGATATTCTGCTTGTGGATTAAAATACATGAATCTTAAGCCTGTGGAAATATATGCTGATATAGGCGAGGCCCCTCTTCCATAACTTTCGGGAATAACGTAAACTTCAATTAATGGACTAAAAGTATAGTACGTTGTTTTAAAGGATAAATTTCGTGATTTTCTTCCTAAATTTTCCGTTAAACTGTCGGCACCAGAACATTGACCATAGGCTAAATCCATACGAAATGTGACCATTTCTGTTAATTTAGTTCTAAATCCTGCGGAGAAAGCGAATTTTGTTGCTGCCATATTAAGATCAGCAAGGGAATGTTTTCCGGATTCTATTCCGCCTCCTAAGTCACCTAGGTAAGTAGAAGCGGATGCACCGAAGAATATTTCGTTTTTATATTTAGTCCAGTAACTTGATCGTAATTGAGCAGAGGAGGTTAATGGAATTAAAATAACTAATGCAAAAAATATAGAAATTTTTATCACCTTTGTTCTAGAAAATAAAGTGAAAATATCAATCATAATGTTAGTTTTAATTTTTCAAGAATTAACTTGATTCAATTGTGTTTTAGGTTCATCATTCCTCCAATGCCTTTTAGAAGATGATATGCAAATATGAAAAATTTTGATCAAATATATGTTGAAAACTTGTTGAATAAAGTTGAAAGATTTTATAAAAGGTTTTATATCAATAAGTTAGTTAAGGGGTTTTTTGTGTCTTTGGGCATTATTCTTGGGGTATTTCTAGTATTTGACCTTGTTTTTTACTATGGATCTATTCCAAATTGGTTGAGGTACAGCTGTTTTTATGGCTTTTTTGTTTTGCTTGCTTTGTGCGTCTATTTTTGGATTTTTATCCCCCTTTTACGTTTGGTAAATATAAAAAAGGGATTATCCATTGAAGATTCTAGCCGGTATATTGGTCGGTATTATGGGGATATTGGTGATAAGTTATTGAATGTTATTCAATTATCAGGGATTAAAGAAAATAATACTTTGTCGTTGGCGGCAGTTTCACAACATCACGTGTTGTTCGATAACTTTGATTTTGAAAAAGCCGCTCCTAAGGTGACTAGCAATAAATTGATTTGGGTATTGGTTCTACCCTTTGTGGTGTTGATTTCATTGGGTTTGCTTAATGATAAAATTTTAACCGTAGGGACCCAGCGGTTTGTGAATTACAAAACGGATTTTTCAAAGATTGCCCCCTTTACTTTTCATTTTGATAAAAATTTATCGGTTCTGGAAGGTGAGGATGTGGCTCTATCTGTAAATATTACGGGTTCCAATATTCCGCATTCCTTGTGGGTGAATGTAAATGGAAATCGTTTTAAAATGATGGGCGAAAGTGGTCGCTTTTCGTTTACCATAAAAAATGTAGTTACTAATTTTAACTTTTATTTTACGGATGGGATCTTTGAAAGTGAAGTGGGTTTGGTGGACGTTAATTTAACCCCCAAATTAAATGGAGTGGAAATTGCCATTATTTATCCTGAATATTTGGGGATGGATAATGTGTCGGTTAGGGATGCCAATTTCATGGAATTGCCGGAAGGAAGTGCTGTCTCTATAAAGGGGGTTGCTGAAAATTACGAATCCTTTGTTTACTATTTTAATAAAGAGGTTTTGGGGTCTGGGTGGAAAACCGATTTGAACACTTCCTTCGTGGTTAAAAATGGTGTGGTTAAACTGTTTCTGGGTAAAGAAAATGTGCTAGATGTACTGGTGTATGAGTGTGAATTTATGGTTATAGGAGATGAGCTTCCGGTAATAGATGTAGACCGTCAAGATTTTGATGTGGATGAATTGGTGATGTTTTCGGGTCGTGTTTCGGATGATTATGGTTTAAAAAAATTGGAAGCATTGATTTTTTACGGGGATAGTTTGGTTACTTCAAAAATTGATGTTAGTTCCAAAGCCCTTGTATCTGAATTTCAGTTTGGTTTGGACTATAAAAAGTTTAATGAAAATATTACTGTGCAGTTTGTGGTGACCGATAATGATAAAAAAAGGGGATTTAAAAGTGCGTATTCTAACAAATTTGTAATCGTAGGAATTGGATCTTTAAATCAGGACAGCATAAGAGAATTAGAGTTCTCGGGGTTTCAAAAAGATTTAATTATTCTTAAAGAAAAGTCAAAGGCGGTTACTTTGGAGTTAAAGGATTTCGAGAATAAAATGTTAAATAAAGATGATTTGAGTTGGTCAGATCGGGAAAGGGTTAAATCTGTGGTTAATCAGAAAATGGATTTACAAAAGAAATTGGCTAGTCTGGAAGCTAAACTTAAGAAATTAAGTGAAAATAATGAAACTTCCGAATTGCAACGTCAAAAAGAAAAGCAATTGGAGGATTTACTTCACAAGTTATTGGAGGATAATGATGAGGAATTATTGAAGGAATTGTTGGATAAATTGAATAAGTTGGATAAGGATGAATTGCAAAAACAACTTAAGGATCTGCAAAAGGAGCAAGAAAAATATGATGAAGAATTACAAAGGGATTTGGAAGTATTTAAGCAAATGCGGTTGGAACAATTGTTAGAGAAGAATCTGGAAGAATTAGCTAAACTTGAGAAACAACAACGGGAATTGTTTTCGGATAGTTTAGAAAAAAATTCTGCTTTGGAAGATCGTATGAAAGCTCAAAAAGAATTGAATAAGAAATTTGAAGAGTTAACGGAAAGTTTAAATGAGTTGGATAGTTTAAACAAAGAGTTGGAGGATCCAAAGGATATGGATTTGGATAAAGATTCCCAAGAGGATATTAAGAAGGATATGAAAGAATCTTTGGATTCTGGAGAAAATGGTAAAAAGAATGATTCCAAGAAAAGTCAAAAAAGTGCGGCTGAAAAAATGGCGGAATTAAAAAAAGAGTTGGATGCTAATCTGGGAGGTGGTGGGTCTCAAGAAGGGGAAGACTTGGATGCCATGCGTAAGATTCTAGAAAATTTACTGGTGGTTTCTTTTAATCAGGAATCTGTTTTGGAAGAAGTACGAGTAAGTGATAAAACGGATCCTAGAGTGGTTTTATTAAACCAAAACCAGTTGAAACTTATAGATGATTTTGGCTTGATTAAGGATTCGTTGTATGCTTTAAGTGTGAGAATACCACAGATTGGGAAGTTGGTGACGGAAGAGATTTATTTGGTGAATGATAATATGCGTCTTTCTAAGGATATGTTGGTGGAACGAAAATTGGGGGAATCACTACGTCATCAACAAATGGCCTTAACTTCTGTTAATAATTTGGCGGTTCTGATTGATGAAATTATTCAGCAAATGCAAGAACAACAAAAGAAAAAAGGGGAAGGAAGTTGTTCAAAACCGGGTTCTGGTAAGCCTAAACCTTCGTTGGGTGACTCAAAAAAGAAACAAAATGAATTGTCTAAGGAAATTAAAAAAATGAAGGACGGATTGAAAAAGGGTGAAAAACCCGGGAAATTGAATCCGGGAAAGTTGGGTGAGGGTATGAGTATGGAGGTGGCTAAACTTTCCTCTCAACAGAGCGAAATACGGAAGGAGTTACGTAGGTTAAGAGATGAACTTGCAAAAGAGGGAGATTTGTCGGGTGCGGGAGAGCTAAAGAAATTGGAGGATTTATTGGAGAAAAATGAGGAGGATTTGATTAATTTGAAATTAGATCATGAATTTTTTGAAAGACAAGCGGATATTGAAGTGAAAATGTTGGAAGCAGAAGAAGCGCTACGTACACGTGAAATGGAACAAAAGAGGGAATCGGTGAGTGGCAATGATTATGTTAAATCTACGAGTTCAGTGTTGGAGGATTATTTACGGTTGAAGCAAAAGGAGTTGGAATTGCTACGGTTGGTTAATCCTACTCTTAATAAATATTATAAAGGAAAGGTTAATGTATATAGTTTTTAGAAATGGGAATTTTTATTGAGAGCCAATTCGATACCCAGTTTTTTCTATGGAAAGAGCTTAAGGAATGGATTGTGTGTGTTATTGAAAAGGAAGGGTTTATAGTAGGTGATTTGAATTATTCCTTTGTATCGGATGAGGAGATACTTGAAATTAATAGAAAATTCTTAGATCATGATTATTATACTGATATTATTACGTTTGATGAAGTGGATTATGATATCATCAATGGGGATATTGTTATTAGTGTAGAACGGGTTGTTGAAAATGCGAAGGAATTGCATTGTGAATATATAGAGGAGTTCTGTAGGGTTGTGATTCATGGTGTGCTTCATTTGTGTGGGTATGCAGATAGATCGGAATTGGATGTAGCATTGATGCGAAAAAAGGAAAATTACTATTTAGGTACTAGAAGTTTCACGTGAAACATTGTTTATGTTAAAAGAGTATGATGTTATTGTAGTGGGTGGAGGACATGCAGGAGCGGAGGCTTCAGCAGCTGCTGCTAATTTGGGGTGTTCGGTTTTGTTGATCACTATGGATATTTCTAGGATTGGACAAATGTCTTGTAATCCTGCTATGGGAGGTGTGGCTAAGGGGCAGATGGTTCGTGAAATTGATGCTTTGGGTGGTTTGTCTGGACAGGTTTCGGATGCAACGGCTATTCAATTTAGAATGTTGAATCGATCCAAAGGTCCTGCAATGTGGAGTCCAAGAACGCAAAATGACCGTGTGTTGTTTGCTATTGAGTGGCGAAATCGATTAGAAGAGATTGAAAATTTAGATTTTTGGCAGGATACCGTTGTGTCATTAATTACAAAAAAAGAAAAGGTTTTGGGGGTAAGAACCCAAATGGGTTTGGAAGTATTAGGAAAAAAAGTGATACTTACTTCCGGTACGTTTTTGAATGGTATCATTCATATGGGTACGCAACAGTTTTCTGGTGGTCGGATGGGAGATAAGGCTTCCATGGGAATTACCGAGAATTTGGTGGACTTGGGTTTTGAATCCGGTAGAATGAAAACGGGTACTCCTCCTCGAGTAGATGGTAGGAGTTTGGATTATGGAAAAATGGAAGAGCAGAAGGGAGATTCTGATCCTTGGAAATTTTCTTACCTGCCAAGTAAAATTTTGAAAATACAAAGATCCTGTTGGATTACCTATACCAATCCAGATGTCCATGATGAATTGCGGGTGGGCTTTGATGATTCTCCAATGTTTGCTGGACGAATTAAAGGTTTAGGTCCGAGGTATTGTCCTTCTATTGAAGATAAAATTGATCGCTTTAGTGATAAGGATAGACATCAAATTTTTGTTGAACCAGAGGGTTGGAGTACGATGGAAGTTTATGTAAACGGGTTTTCAACGAGTCTTCCTAAGGAGGTTCAATTAAGTAGTATGCGGTTAATTCCGGGTTTTGAAAAAGCGAAGATTCTGAAACCAGGTTATGCCATTGAATACGATTTCTTTCAACCTACGCAATTAAGTAATACCTTGGAAACAAAATATATTTCAGGGTTGTATTTTGCAGGTCAAATTAATGGGACTACGGGTTATGAAGAAGCGGCTGGTCAAGGTTTAATGGCTGGGATTAATGCAGCTTTAAATATTCAGAATTTGGAACCCTTTATTTTGAAAAGGGATGAAGCATTTATTGGAGTGTTAATTGATGATTTAATCACGAAAGGAACGGAAGAACCTTATCGTATGTTTACTTCTAGGGCAGAACATCGGATTTTATTGAGACAGGATAATGCGGATATTCGACTAACTCAACGTTCTTTTGATATTGGTCTGGCTTCTATAGAAAGATTGGATCTTCTGAAACAGAAGATAGATCAGGTGTCTCTTGTATCTAAACATTTACGAGAATTTTCAATAGAACCTGGGATTATGAATCCAATTCTAAATGAGTTGAATACTTCCCCTATCAAGCAGAAAGTGAAAATTGTGGATATTTTGGGTCGACCCCAGGTGGTTATTAAAAATTTATTGGCTTTAACTCCTGTATTGGATACGATGGATTTAAAGGATGTGAACGACCGGGAAGTGTTGGAGCAAGTTGAAATTAGTATTAAGTACTCTGGTTATATTGAAAGAGAAAGAAAATTGGCGGATCGTTTAAAAAATCTGGACCATATTTTTCTAAAAAGTGATTTTGATTATTCTAAACTAAAATCATTATCCTATGAGGCCAAAGAAAAATTAAGTTCTATTAAACCAGATAACTTAGGACAAGCTTCGCGTGTGAGTGGGGTGTCTCCTGCGGATATAGCCGTTATTTTGGTGTTTTTAGGAAGATAGTTTCACGTGGAACGTGTTTTTCAATTCCATATACATAATAAACTAGTTTAAGAGTATTTACCTCTTATCTAGTATATATGATGGAAAATTTAATTTCATTCATTAAAACGGTTGTTTGAATTAACTTAGTGATTATTAGAGATTTAAACCCGTAATTTTTATTATTATTTGAATTTTTACAATATTTTGTTCCCCATGGAGTTCGTGCACTTTAATATTTATCAAATGAAAAATTACTTTATTCTTATATCGATTTCCATTTTATCTAGTATTTCCTTGATTGGGCAAGAAGGGAGTATTGGGGGGTGGATAGATTACTCTCCTTATAGTTCTGTATTTACGGTTGCCGAGGGTGGAGGAGTCGTATATGGCGCAACGGAATTTGGCTTGATTGAATTTAATAAATCGGATAATAGTTTTTTACGTTTTTCGAAGGTGGAGGGATTGTCGGATGTGGGTATTTCATGTTTAGGGTACAATGCTATAACGGAATCCTTTTTTGTGGGTTATGCCAATGGTAAAATTGATTTGATTACATCCTCCAATATTATCTCAAATGGAGATCTTTTTAGAAAGACTATTTCAGGAAATAAAAGTTTGAACAATGTGTTTATGTACAAACATTATGCATATGTGGCTACTGGTTTTGGAATTGTTAAATTTGATTTGGAACGGGAAGAGTTTTCGGATACCTATATTATTGGTGATAATGGAAGTAACTTGAAAGTAAATGATATTACTATTTTGAATGATACCATTTATGCGGCTACGGAAAAGGGAATAAAGAAGGCGTTTTTAATGGATCCAGAAATCGGGTTTTATGAAGCATGGGATTGGGTTTTGGATATTCAAAACCCCGGTTCTGAATTTGACATTATTGAATCTTTTGGTTCAATTTTATATGTGAATATGCCAGGAAGTGTGGATAATTCAGATAGTTTATTTATCCGAGATATCAATCAACCCTGGCAGTTGGTTTCCGAATTATTGGGCTACGAAAATCATTCAGTGGCGGTGTATGAAAATTACGTTTTAATTTGTCATGGTGGACAGGTATCTTCTTACGATGAGCATTGGGTGGAGGTGAATAGAATTTTTAATTACGGGGAAGGAAATTTCGTATCGAGTAATGATGCTTTTTTGTCCCCAGACAGTACCATTTGGATAGGTGATAATTCCAATGCACTAGTTAAAAATCCCAGACCATTTCATTTTGAAATTATTAATCCTTCCAGTCCTAATAGTTCCGGGGTATATGGGATAAGTATTCGAAATAATGAGGTTTGGGTTGCCGCGGGTGGAGCTAAAAAAAATGGGAGTAATTTACATAATAACGATGGCGTTTTTTGGAGAGGTAGTGATTTGAAATGGAGTGCAATTAATAAGTTTAATGATACTGTTTTAACGGATGTATTCGATTTTTTGACCATAGCATTTCATCCCTTTAATAAAGAATTGATTTATGCGGGTTCCTTAGGTGGTGGTTTAATCGAGTTTACGGATCATCAAACTTCCACTATTTTTAATATGGAAAACTCTCCGCTTAAACCGGATAATATTACCAAAAAGGAAGTTGCAATTACAGGGTTGGATTTTGATAGCGATGGAAATTTATGGATAGCTAATTCTAAAAACACCCATGTTTTAGCGGTATATACAAATGAAAAGGAATGGGTTTCCTTCAATTTTTCAAATTTGGTTAACGATGACATTACAGGGGATATTTTGGTTGCTTCCAATGGGTATAAGTGGGTAAACCTTCCGGGTGAAAAAGGAATTCTCGTATTTGATAATGGAACCACTATTAATGATTTAACAGATGATCAATCTAGGTTACTTAATAATGGTGCCGGTTCTGGTGGTTTACCCACCAATAGTGTGTTTTGTATGGCGGAAGATCGAGATGGTGAAATTTGGGTGGGTACATCGGAAGGTGTAGCTGTTTTTTACTCTCCTGGAAGTGTATTTAATTCGGAAGTTAATTTTGATGCGCAACAAATAATTGTGGATGCGGAGGGATATTTTCAATATTTATTGGGTTCTGAAACCGTTACCGCTATTGCGGTGGATGGGGCGAATAGGAAGTGGTTTGGAACCGAAGGTTCAGGAGTGTTTTTAATGTCAGCAGACGGTACACAAGAATTATTACATTTTACGAGTTACAATAGCCCGTTACTTTCCAATATTATTAAAACGATTGAAATTAATCATTCAACGGGTGAGGTATTGTTTGGTACCGATAAGGGAATAATAGCCTATAAGGGCACAGCTACAGGTGATGAAGTGACCACCAATCAAACCTATGCCTATCCTAATCCAGTACCGGAGAATTATGAAGGTTTAATTGCCATAAAAGGATTAGCTGTAAATTCCGATGTTAGGATTACAGATGTGGCTGGAAATTTAGTGTTTTCTTCTGTTTCTGAAGGAACACAAGTTGTTTGGGATGGAATGGATATGAATGGACAAAGAGTTGGAAGCGGTGTTTATTTGGTTTTTGGAATTGATTCTGATGGTCAAGATTCCCAGGTTGCAAAAATTCTTTTTTCAAGATAGCTAGAATGTAAATTGATTTTTATGGTTCAAAATACTAGGGGAATTGTGTTGCATAAAACAAATTACTCCGAAAATAGTATAGTCGTCCAATTGTATACTTTGCACTTTGGTAAGCTTAGTATTCTTGTACAAGGAGCTAAAAAGAAACGGGCAAGAAGTAAAATTGCTCTTTTTGAACCCTTAAGTATTTTAGAATTAACTGGGAATTTTTCAAATACGGCTAAACTGATTCGTCCTACCGAGATATCCATGTTTATATCCTTACAGGAAACCCATACTAAAATTTCTAAAAGTTTAATTGTTTTATTTTTATCGGAAGTCATTCATAAATCAATTAAGGAATCTTTTCCCGAACCAGATTTATACATTTACCTGGAAAAATCCCTGGTTCAATTGGAGAAAACGAACGATAGTATTGCCAATTTCCACCTCGTGTTTTTAGTGGGGTTATCTCGTTTTTTGGGGTTTTTACCGTTCAAATCCTCGGGGCATTATTTTAGTATATCGGACGGTGTTTTTTCTAATATTATACCCAGCTCTGGTTTGTATTTAAAGGAAGAGGAAAAAGAAATTTTTTATTCTTTATTGGATATTACCCTTCAGGATTGTCACCAACTTTCATTAAATTCTGTGCAGAGAAAAACTGCTTTACAAAATGTGTTGGATTATTACAAAGTTCATATTTCAAATATGGGTGAAATTAAATCTCACCATGTCCTAGAAACCATTTTTCAATAAGTAATTTTCTTTATATCATTTTGAAAGCAACCCTTTGGAAGTGGTTTACGTATTTACATTTGTGAATACGCGGTCAATTGGCTAATATTGGCAATAATTAAATATTGACAGTTATATCAACTAGGAATCGTAAGTAATCTAAATAGAATGAAAAATTTATTCAATATAGTCGTGGCTTTTATGGCACTTGGGATGGTGTTTATTGTTTCGTGTAAAAAGGAAATCACTCCTACCATTGGCGAAGTTTTGGTTTTGAATGAGGATGGCTTTCCGGTACCTTTCGCAGATGTTATGTTAACATGTACTTCATCGGTAAATAAACCATGTGAAATCGAAATTATTGGTCAAACGGATAAGGATGGATTGTTTACCCAAGAATTTGCGTTGCCTAAAGTATTGGAAATTACCGCAGGTGGAAATTTATATGATACCATTATTCAGGGTTCATTACCAGATACCACCATGACTTTCGTTAAGGATACCATTTGTGGTACCTCATTTATAAGTATTAAACCCGAGGAAACCAGTCGTCAGGTTATAATTCTGTACGACTGTAAATAATTACAGCCTCTTTTAAGAGTGTGTCCTGGTCTTTTTTTGATAAACTAGGTAAACGATCGTTTTGAGTATAATGGGGCCAACCTTGCTCGTCTTTATGTGAAAATTCATAATAATTGAAAGGGGCCAACAATCTACATGCTGCAATGTGCATAAGGTTCATTTTCTCGTCCTTTTCAAAAGTTCTAAATCCTTGTCCTAATTCTTGAATGCCGATTAGAAATAATAATCCGTCCATTTCTAAACCCTCTCCAAAAATATTTTCAAATTTTTACTCATAATTTACCTGTACAATAGACAGCAATTAAAATATATACCTTAAAATATTTATGAAAAGGACGTATCAACCAAGCAATTTAGTGAGAAAAAGAAGACACGGTTTTAGAGCAAGAATGGC
>CAJXZP010000071.1 GCA_913062955.1 uncultured Flavobacteriales bacterium
ATTATTTTTTGGGAGGAAAATTTATTTAAGAGCACTTTACCCAAAATATCCATTAATTTTATCTGGAGCTCTTCGTTTCCTATTTGTTCAATTTGAACTAAATTTTCGGTGGGGTTTGGGTACAGTTTGAAGGGCGTTAAAGTTTCATTTACCGGAGTTATAGACGTTGGAAAACCACACGGAGTCAACAAACCTTGATCATAATAACTTTGAATAGAATCTACACGTTCAAGCATGTTAGTGATCCCCGCTTGTGCTCCTTGGTTTACATAATCCCGGCCAAAAACAAAGGCATAACTTAGGTTTATTTCATCCCCTGGTGAAAAGGTGATTTTCCCTGTAGAGCCAACCACCCTACGGTCGGAGGGTGAGCTATTTGAGGAATGTTCTGTCCAGTTGTTTATTGGAGTGCCAAAGGTGCCATAGAATTGGGGGTCGGAGGTACCTGGGAACATGTATTTGTAAGGACTTGCGATTGTAGATCCCGGTAGGATGGTTTCCCATGGGTTATTGGATGGATCTAATCCCGAAATATTTTGATAGAATTGGAGATCAGTTCCTAGACTCGTACCCCCATTGCTAAGCATTTGGTTAAATTCAAGGCCCCAAAATTCATTGTCTATTATCCCATCTCCAAATCCGGTTCCGTTAACGGTTTCGTTTAGTCCAATACCGGGATTGTTGTCCATTCCATCTGCATCTTGAGGAGGACCTTTTAATAAAATGGTACCCATTGCCGGAGGGTGAACTCCGTAACCTTGAATTCCGCTAGAACTCATGTCATTGTCGTTTGCATTGTATCCAAAAAAGCAATTTCGCATCACATCACACCCGACATAATCGTCTAGGGGGCCACCAATTTCCAAATCTTCCCACATTCCGAAAGAAGTGTTTTCATAGGTTCGTGAAGACCTATTTATTATTCGATAATCTACGAAAATGGTATTTTGCATAGCCGAGTCTCCACAACTAAAGGCATAAGCCATTCCGTGGACCTCGCTAATTAAAGGTTGCGTACTATAGGGCGAGTTTCCATCATTGTAGATAAAATATATGGCTGCATCTCCCTTAATAATCGGGTAATCTCCATCATATGGATCATATAAAAGGTCGTTATTTCTGTCAAAATAGGGGGCTAAAAATGGCGCCTCTCCCTTCACAATAATCCCATGAGTGGGCCAATCCATGATGACATCCGGAGTGATATAACCTGGGTTTTGATAGTTTGCCAAATGATTGTCAATTTCAAGTTTGGAGATTTCCCATACTCTATTCCAAGGTGAATTTTGCATGGAGGTGGTGTGCGATAGGTTGGAAACAGGTCCTGGATTACTGGTGTAACCTGGGCCAGAATTTCCAAGAGATCCAAACATTCGGGCATTGCTATATACCCGTCCATTTAAAGTTCCAGCTACCCAAATATTTGCGGCAAAAACACTATAGAGACCAGAATTGGCCGGTGCTTCTAATCCAGGTGATAAATGATCGGCATTTGAAAATAGGGCCTCCGATGTAATGGTTGCATTAATATTGTTCACCTCTAAAACACCATGCGCTTTTGCACCAATAAAAATAGCTACCGTGGTGGTGTCTCTTTTTTTTGGTGTTCCTTCATCTACTAAAACATATTTAAAGGTTTCCAATCCGCTAAATTCATGTGTAGGCCAATAGTATAATGACAATAGAAATGTGGTGGGTTGGCGTACCGTAAATGCAGCGGATCCGGAATAAATTATACTTTCAATTTTTAAGGAGTGACCATCTGGATCGAAATCGTTCACCAGTAATTGAGTGAGATCAATTTCTAAGGAGTCGTGTTTATGGGTGATACCATAAGAAAAATGAAGCGTATCATTAATGGCAACAGGTGCCTGGTTTTGACTTATAGCTGTAAGCCCATTTATACAGCATAAAAATAATAGTAGCTTTTTCATTCATTTAGGTCTTGGTTACCCTAAATAACGAATGATCTTAAATGAGGGTTGGGTATACCCCATGGATCCTCCATAGGTAAAGTAGTTCTTCTTCTGGGAGTTAGAATAAACCCTCAGATTTGATTATTTTCTCATATCCAATGTCTGGAGGAAGGTTTTCTTGTTTAGAAGCGGCTACCGCAAGTTCATCACAACGCTCATTTTCAGGAATATTAGCATGCCCTTTTACCCAAACAAATTTGACCTCGTTAGTCGGATAAATTAGTAAGAAACGTTTCCAGAGATCTACATTCTTTTTCCCTTTAAATCCTTTTTTCACCCACCCAAATAGCCATCCTTTGGTGACGGAATCTACTACATATTTTGAATCGGAGTACACCGTAATTTTATGTCCGGTCCCCTTGGCGGTTTCCAAGGCTACAATAACCGCTAAAAGTTCCATTCGGTTATTGGTGGTGTTTCGAAATCCCTCTCCAATCTCCTTACGATGAGATCCAGACATTAATACAACGCCAAAGCCTCCTGGACCTGGATTGCCACGAGCTGCACCATCCGTATAAACCGTAATAATAGCCATTAGTACTTGATGTGTTTTTCCGAATCAATGGCAATCCCATTCTCCCATAATTCAAAATGGAGATGGGGACCCGTAGTTTGTTCTCCGGTGTTTCCCACCACTGCAATTGGGTCACCTGAGTTTACCTTATCCCCTACATTTTTGAGTACGGCCGAACAATGTTTGTATACCGAAACCAGGTTATTCCGATGTTGGATTTGAATCACAAACCCTGATTTTGTGGTGTAATCAGCCATTATAATGGTGCCATCACCTACGGCTTTAATAGGTTCTCCTTTTTTGGTCACGATGTCGGTACCAAAATGTTCTTTTTGCATATTAAAATGATCTACTACCGTACCTTTTAAAGGCGTGAAGAAAAAATATACCTTGTCTTTTAGGTCGGATTTGGAATTGAGTAAAGCATATTTCTCTTGCTCTTCAATGGTGAGTCTCATTAAAGAATCTTCCAAAGATTTTACGTCCGCAATACGATCATAGCGGACATCTTCAATACTGTTTTCGTATAAAGAGTCTGTTGATATTTCACCAGAAAGAATGAGCCGAATGTTCTCTATGTACCGATCTCGAATGTTGAGTTCCCCTTCAATAGAGTCCGCTTTTTGATACGCATAGGCCGCTTGTTTCTTGGTTTCAATATTGGAATATCCAGGAATGTATTCTCTTAAAGGAGTAAAAGAAATGAGTCCACCTACCAGAAAAGTGACGATAAGAACCAGAATACCAATGGCAACAATTATGTTGAGTAAGCTCAGTTTAAGAGAGAAGTATTCTTCGTAAGTATCGTCATTGATAATAACCAATCGATATTTATGTCGAAGTTTTTTAATGACCCTTTTTCTTTTATTATTTGGTTTTTCTTCCATACAAGAATGGCAAAAATCATGTTTCTTTCGATTAATAGAAAAGAATAATCAATTTATTATGATAATTTAAAATAAATTTGGCCCGAATTAGTTATGTGCATCAAAATCACTTACCAAAGGTAGTCTTGTCTAAAAATCATCATAAATACGCTGTAGTAGTCCTCTTTTTCGCAGGACTTTTTCTTTTTAACGGTTGCTCCACTAAAAAAACGGGTTGGGCACACCGCTATTATCATAGTGTTATTACTCGTTTTAATGGGTATTTTAATGCGAATGAATTAATGAAGGAGGCCGAAATGAGTATCGACTTGGCCATGCCTGATGATTATACAGAGATATTACCGGTGTATAAGGAATTGCCTATTGAAAATTCGGAACTCGTGAGTTCGGATATGGATATTGTCATTGAAAAATGTGCCCGTGTGATTACTAAAAACTCCATTCGTAAACGAGGAGTAGAGCATACCAAATGGGTCGATGATAGCTATTTCCTTATGGGTAAGGCGTTTTACTATAAAAACGATTTTGCAAAGGCCAACAAGGTATTAAATCAGGTGGCCAAAAAATATAAGGATCAAGAATCTCGATTTGATGCCCGTTTTTGGTTAGCACGTATTGCCGCGAAAGATGAAAACTACGATAAGGCCATGAAATTACTGGCGTTGTTGGAAGGGGATAAAGAATTACCAGAGCGTTTGAAACTGGATATCTCCAAATTGTATACCTCCATTTTCTTGGCTAACGACAATACAGAAGAGGCTATATATGAATTAAAAAGAGCTATTTCTCAAGCTAAAAAGAAAGCCGAAAGATTACGACTGACCTATTTGTTAGGGCAATTGTATAAGGAAGAGCAAGAAAGCTCCGAGGCAATGAAGACCTTTGCGACCGTTTTAAAAATGCACCCGGAGTATACCATGGAATTCTATACCCGAATTCAAATGGCCATGTCGTATAGTGTGGGGAGCGGGGATCCTGAATCGGTGCGAAAGGAGTTAATGAAAATGCTTAAGGATGAAAAGTACGAGGAGTTTAGAGACCAGATCTACTATGCTCTTGCCGAAATGAGTCACAAAGAGGGAGACTTGACACAAACCATTGACTATTTGGTCTTGAGTACAGAAGTCGGGACAGATAATGTCAAACAGAAAACGAAATCCTTTTTACGCTTGGGACAGATCTATTTTGGTCGTCCTAATTACCCTCTAGCGCAAGCGAATTATGATAGTTGTGTGGCTTATATGCCTGAAAATTTTCCGAACGGAGATGAGATTAGAAAACTGGCATTGAACCTAACCGATTTGGTGGAGCAAATTGTAATCATTGAACGAGAAGATAGTCTTCAAATGGTGGCGCAATTGGATCCCGAAGACCAACGAGATTTAATTAAACAATTAATTAAGGACCGTAAAAAAGAAGAACAACAAAAACAATTAGAAGAACAAAACCGGAAGGAAATGGCGGAGGCCAAGGCAAATGATCCTGGAATTGGAGGCCCTGGTGGGCCTGGTGGTTTTGGTGGGCCGGGTAGAGGTTCTAACAAATGGTATTTCTATAACCCTACCGTAAAGGATGCGGGTAAAGCGGATTTCACGAGGAAGTGGGGAAATAGAAAGAATGAGGATGATTGGCGTAGAAGTTCTAAAGAAGAAACTTTTGCGAATGAAGAGGAATCAACGACAGAAGAACAAATTGTGGTGGATGAAAACGGAGATACCGTTAAAATTTCTGGAGATTGGTTGGATCCTTCTTTTTATTTAAAAGGACTCCCGGTAAGTGAAGCACAGATAAATGCATCCAATGAAAAAATTGTGGAGGCATTTTACAAATTAGCTGTTATTTATAAGGATCAAATGGAAGATACTCCAATGGCCATTTCTACTTTAGAAGAAATGAACAATCGATTTGACCCGAACGCACACACATTAAATAGCTATTACCGTTTGTATACCATGAATCTCGATGAGGATAACATTCCGCGTTCGGAGTATTATAAGAATAAAATTTTGAATGGTTTCCCAGATTCGCAATATGCAAAGCTTATCCGGAACCCGAATTATTTGGAGAATGAAAATAAGGACCTAAATACCGCTACGAAATTGTACGAAAAAGCCTTTATTAAATATTATCAAAGAGGTTACTATCGTCAAACAGTCAAGTCATGTAATGAAATTATTGCCAGTTATTCGCATACCGAAATAATTCCAAAAGTCGTTTTCTTAAAAGTGTTAGCCAATGGTAGAGATGCCGGTGAAACGGTGTTTAGGTCCGATTTACAAAAAATAATAACGGATTACCCAGGAACGGAATATGCCATAAAAGCCCAAGAATTGCTCGCTGGTTTGGATATTAAGAAAGAGGAAGAAAGGGCTCGAGAAGCGGCTTTGGCTACCGAGAAACAAAAGGAAAAATCGGTGGCGGAAATGAGCTATAAATACGAGCCTAATTCGAAACATAATTTTGTAATTATTGTCAAAGCTACGGGTCGAGAATTAATGGATATTAAAACAGCTATTAGTAATTACAATAAAAAGAATTATAAAATGGAAGGATTAAAAATGTCGGCAATTGTGTATCAGAAAGGATTGCAAATGATCACCGTTAAATCCTTTGATAGCGCCAAACAAGCAAAGGTGTATCAGCAAACCTTTATTAACAATTCCAAATTAAAGGATTTCGTGACTAAGAATCAAAATTATTTTGTGGTGTCCTTTACCAATTATGCTTTGTTTTATAAACCCAAAGATCACATTAATTATAAAATGTGGGCCGAACTTAAATACAAAAATTTATAGTTTTTTAAGAGAGGGAATAGTAGTCGGAAAGTGCGATTAATATACTAATGCATATATTTGCCGCCCTATAATATTTTTTTGTATGTTTAATTCAAGTTCTAAAATGGCAAAATCAAACGAGTCAGAAGGAGTATTACGTAATCACCTTGCTGCTGGAACGCAGGTAAAAGGAGATATCATTACTCAAGGAGATATCCGTATTGATGGTAAAGTAGATGGTTCTATCACCTCCAAAGGAAAATTGGTTGTGGGTAATACGGGTGAAATAGAAGGTGATATTAAATGTATAACCGCAAATATTTCGGGAATTATTCGTGGGGTTTTACACGTATCAGAGATGTTAAAGGTTCAAGCTACAGGTAAACTAAGTGGGGAAGTAACTTATGGTAAGCTTACCGTGGAAGCAGGTGCTGAACTGGAAGGTAATTATACGATTTCAGGTAAAGTAAAAGATATTTCAACCAGTGGACAACAGCAAAAACGAACCTCCGAAAAAACAGCCTAATACCTTTATTGTCCTTTCAGGGGTAGGTGCTCAAATGGGGGTGACTATTTGGTTAGGTGCCCAACTGGGTAAATGGTTGGATGAAAAATACCCCTTGGATAAAAACTGGTTTACCATAGCTTGTGTTTTGTTTGCCGTAGGGATTTCCATATACAATCTCATCGTTCAAGTCAATAGATTAAATAAATGATCCCGTTTAATCAATCTTTAAGCAGATTTACTTTTTTTTTAGGAACTTCGTTAGGAGTTGCCTTTTGCTTCCATTTTCTTTTTCTGGTTACCTATATTACCGAATATCAGTTTTGGGATATTGGAGTGACCTACTTGATTAATTTCTTTTTAGGTGTAGGCATTACCTACGGCCTTTTTAAATTGCGGGTGAAATACGCACATTCTTTAGGTTTTATATTTATGGCCGGGAGTATGTTGAAATTCTTGATATTCTTTTTGGCTATTCAACCTATTTATAAAGCGGATGGACATGTTTCTGTATTGGAATTTTGTTTCTTTTTTATACCCTACGCTATTTCCTTAGCCTTTGAAACCATGTTTATCAGTCAGATTTTAAATGATACAGAATTTTAATAGCCCTAATTAAGAAAGTTCCAAATTATATTAGCCCTCTATTTTTCAGTCATATAGCGAGTTTTCAAAGGAAATAAAAATCTTCAAAAAATACCCGAAATTTTCTCTAGCTAAATGAAATGGAAGTAGTAATTTTGCAGCGTTTTTTAGACACCAATTATTGTTTATTTGTTATGCAAATCAAATTAGTCGGAAATTTACTTTTAGCGTTGCTGTTCGTTTTCTCAATGAACGCAAATGCAAGTTCCCATTCTGAATCATCTGAAAAGGATGTAAAATCTGAGATTAAAGAGGGTATTGATCATCACTTGATTGATTCGTATGAATTTACGATTACCCACGGGGTAAGCATGCCTCTACCCGTTATTTTAATTGATAATGGCGTACACATTTTCTCTTCTAGTGAATTTCACCATGGAGAATCAGTGGTGGAGAAAGCTGGAAATTTCTATACTATAGTTCACGGCAGAATTTATAAAACGGATGCGGATGGTACCATTACTCATACCGAACCTAATGATAAAGGTCAGGTATTTGTAGCGAACGAAAAACCCTTGGATTTTTCGATTACCAAAAACGTTTTCATGATCATTTTGATGGCCTTGTTTATGTTCTTCCTCTTTAAAGGGGTGTCTAAATCCTATGCGAGCCAGTTGCCTACGGGTGCAGGTAGGTTTTTGGAGCCATTAGTGGTTTTTGTTAGAGATGAAATTGCACGTCCAAACATTGGCGAAAAGCATTATAAGAAATACATGAGTTATTTGTTAACGGTATTTTTCTTTATCTGGTTTTTGAACTTGGTAGGTATGATGCCATTCGGTGTAAATGTAACGGGGAATATTACCATTACCTTTTCACTTGCTATCATGACTTTTGTAATTACCAATTTTACAGCTAAGAAAGATTATTGGGGACATATTTTTTGGATGCCAGGTGTTCCAAAACCGATGCGTATTGTATTAGCTCCTATTGAGCTCTTAGGTGTGTTAATTAAGCCATTTGCATTAATGATTCGTTTGTATGCGAATATGAGTGCTGGCCATATTGTATTGATGAGTCTTGTCGGCTTAATCTTTGTTTTTCAAAGTTGGGCTGCTGCTGGTCCCGTTCTAGGATTAACGTTAGCGTTATCTCTTTTAGAGCTATTGGTAGCCGCTTTGCAGGCGTATATCTTCACTATGTTAACGGCATTGTACTTCGGTATGGCTGTAGAAGAACATGGTGATCACTAAAATTGTATATTAATAATTATTAAATTTTATATTATGACAATCCCAAGTATTGTAGGTGCAGGTTTGATCGTTATCGGTGCTGGTTTAGGTATCGGTAGAATCGGTGGTTCTGCGATGGAAGCTATTGCTCGTCAACCAGAAGCTGCAGGAAAAATTCAAACAGCAATGTTAATTGCTGCTGCATTGATTGAAGGTATCGGATTCGCTGCATTATTCGCAGGTTAATTCATTAAGAGGGAATCTCAACGGTTGGTTGAGATTCCTTTTTTATAAAATTTATTACAAAAGATAAAATGGAAAAGTTAATTCACGATTTCTCATTTGGGTTGTTTATTTGGCAATCACTGATTTTCATTGTACTTATTTTCTTATTAAAGAAATTTGCATGGAAACCTATTCTTTCCTCTGTTGAAGATAGAGAAGAAGGTATTCGTTCGGCATTAGACGAAGCAAAATTGGCCAAAGAAGAGATGGCTCAATTAAAATCGGCTAACGAAGATTTATTGAAAGAAGCCCGTGCAGAAAGAGAAGCTATGCTTATTGAAGCACGTGCCATTAAAGATAAAATTGTTGGAGATGCCACTGCTGCTGCAAAAGAAGAGGCGTCAAAAATTACGGCTGCTGCTAAATCGGCTATCGAAGGCGAAAAGAAAAAAGCAATGGTGGAAATCAAGAATCAAGTAGCAGAAATGTCTATTGAAATTGCTTCTTTGATTTTAAAAGAAAACCTTTCTTCGGATGCCAATCAAAAAGCATTAGCAGAAAAGTACGTTAAAGACTTGAACTTGAACTAAGATGAAGTTGAATAGAGCATCCATTCGTTACGCAAAAGCTTTGTTGCAATTTGCTGTAGAACGTAAAGAATTAGATACGGTTCATGCCGATATTATGGCTTTACAAACTGCGGTTAAAGGAAGTAAAGAATTAGCGATGATGATGAATAGTGCGGTTGTTCAGGAAAGCAAAAAAGTAGAGATGTATAAGTCAATGTTTGCCGATAAAATTTCAGCAACAACTTTAAACTTCATGCTTTTAATTGCAAAGAACAGTCGTTCAGCAGTCATCCCGCATATCTTAAATGCGTTTGAAACTCAGTATAAAGCCTACAAAAATATTGTTACTGTTAGTATTACTACAGCTACCAAAATGGATGTATCGCTTAAAAACGATTTAGTCGCTTATTTGAAAAAGGATAATCCTGAAGCGACTATTGAAGTAATCGAAGAAATTAATGAAGATTTGATTGGTGGATTTATTTTCCGTACCGATACTCATCAAATTGATGCTAGCGTTGCTAACCGACTGAAAACCCTTAAAAGGGAATTGAACAATACAACATACACGAGTAAATTATAATCTGAACTTACGGAGATGGCAGATATAAATCCAGCTGAAATTACAGCAATATTAAAAGAACAACTTTCTGGATTCAATTCAGAAGCTGAACTAGAAGAAGTAGGTACCGTACTAGAAATTGGTGATGGTACTGCAAGAATTTATGGTTTAACCAATATCCAGTATGGCGAGCTTATCGAATTCGAGAACGGCCTTATTGGAATGGCATTGAACTTGGAAGAAGATAATGTTGGTGCAGTATTATTAGGTAAAGAGGGTGACTTGAAGGAAGGTTCAACCGCTAAACGTACCAAACGTATTGCTTCGATCAATGTAGGTGAAGGAATGGTTGGCCGTGTGGTGAATACTTTAGGTACACCTATTGATGGTAAAGGACCTATCCAGGGAGAGTTGTATGAAATGCCTTTGGAGCGTAAAGCACCAGGTGTTATTTTCCGTCAACCGGTAAACGAACCGTTACAAACAGGAATCAAGTCAATTGATGCCATGGTACCTGTTGGACGTGGGCAACGTGAATTAGTAATTGGTGACCGTCAAACGGGAAAAACAACTGTTACTATTGATGCGATCATCAACCAAAAAGAATTTTACGATAAAGGAGAAACCGTTTATTGTATTTATGTAGCTATTGGCCAAAAGGCTTCCACAGTTGCACATATCGTTAAAACATTAACCGAAGCAGGAGCGATGGCTTATACAACTATTGTATCTGCATCTGCATCTGATCCAGCTCCAATGCAAGTCTATGCTCCAATGGCAGGTGCTTCTATTGGTGAGTTTTTCCGGGATACCGGTCGCCCAGCATTAATTGTTTATGATGATTTATCGAAACAAGCAGTGGCATACCGTGAGGTATCTTTATTGTTAAGACGTCCTCCAGGACGTGAGGCATACCCAGGGGATGTATTTTACCTTCACTCTAGATTATTAGAGCGTGCCGCCAAAGTTATTGCGGATGACGATGTCGCTAAAACAATGAACGATCTACCTCCTTCTTTGAAAGGAATGGTAAAAGGTGGTGGTTCATTAACAGCACTTCCAATTATTGAAACTCAAGCAGGTGATGTTTCTGCATATATTCCAACCAACGTAATTTCGATTACGGATGGTCAAATTTTCTTAGAGTCTAACTTGTTCCTAGCAGGGGTACGTCCAGCAATTAACGTAGGTATTTCTGTATCTCGTGTAGGTGGTTCGGCTCAGGTTAAATCCATGAAGAAAGTGGCGGGTACACTTAAGTTAGATCAAGCATCTTACCGTGAGTTAGAGGCTTTCTCTAAATTTGGATCTGATTTGGATGCCGCTACGAAAGCAGTATTGGATAAAGGTGCACGTAACGTAGAGATCTTAAAGCAAGCACAAAATGCTCCGATGAATGTGGGTGAGCAAGTCGCTATTATTTATTTAGGTTCTAAAGGTTTATTGCAAGCAGTTCCTGTAAATAAAATCAAGCAGTTTGAAGTCGCCTTCTTAGAAGCTATGCGTACCTCCAATCAAGCAACTTTAAATGCTTTAGCAGCGGGTAAATATACCAAAGCTGAAACTGATGTAATTGAAAAAGTGGCAGCAGAGATGACTGCAGCATACTAATTAAGCAAACGTAATACGTAAACAATGGCTAATTTAAAAGAGGTAAGAAATAGGATTACATCGGTGAATTCAACGATGCAAATCACCTCTGCCATGAAAATGGTATCTGCGGCTAAGCTTAAAAGAGCTCAAGACGCGGTGACCCAAATGCGACCATTTTCTGAAAAGTTATCTGAAGTATTGTCCAATTTGACATCTTCTTTAGATTCTTCAGAAGGAGTTTATGGTCCGCGTGGCGAAGTGAAAAATGTACTTTTGATTCCAGTGACATCCAACCGTGGTTTGTGTGGTGGTTTTAACGCTCAAGTGGTGAAAGCAACCAATCTTCTTATTTCTGGTAAATATGCTGGGAAAAATGTGAAGGTATTTGGGATTGGTAAAAAAGTTTCGGATGTAATGTCTAAAGCTGGAATGACAATTACCGATGGAAGTTTACCAGAAAATGCAAATCATATTTTTGATGATTTGTCGTATACAAACGTTGAAATTATAGCCCAACAGGTTATGGATTCATATGTTGCGGGACAATTTGATGAAATAGTACTGGTGTATAACACCTTTAAAAATGCGGCTACTCAAGTGGTGGTAAAAGAACAGTTTTTACCTGTTGTTGCACCAGAATCAAAAGATTCCTCCTCTTCGGTAGATTATATTTTTGAACCCAATAAAGAAGACATCTTAGATGTTATTGTACCCAAGTCTTTAAAAACTCAAATTTTTAAAGCCGTACTCGATTCTTTTGCAGGGGAGCAAGGTGCACGGATGACTGCCATGCATCAAGCAACAGATAACGCATCTGATTTATTAAAAGATTTGAAATTAACTTACAACAAAGCACGTCAAACGGCCATTACCACCGAGATCCTAGAGATCGTTTCAGGTGCAGAGGCAATGAACGCTTAGTAGGAGAATTCAAACCATATAAAAAGCCCCGTTAACGAAAGTTATCGGGGCTTTTTACTGGAATAAATTTTGATATTTTGCCCTTAGAATTTAAAACTATGAAAAATACCCTTTTGCTTTTAGTCGTACTTAGCCTATCCAGTTGCAATCGAATGATTATGATTGCTTTCGGGATTTCGAACCCCAAAGTTGTTTCGCAGAAAAAGGTGGTGCGAGAATATAATAAATATGGGTTTGAGGCGGATTATTCTTTAGCGATTTCAGATTCTGGTTTTTTAAGTTACATTCAATCTGATTACCAAATTAATGAAATATTTATATACACTAAAGAGGGGCGATTGGTGAAATCTAAAGACACTAATAGTTGTAGTGGAAACGTTGGAGCGTTTTTGGATGTGTTTCGTGATACTAATTATGCTGAATTGGTGGATAGAAATAATACAAATGCGTGGCAATCCCATTTTTTAAACCTGAATGGTTCTGAAGTGGAGTGTGATAATGATAAACCTTACACTGCTGTTGTTTTTTGGGCTACATGGGTAGGACGTTTAAACAGAAACACGAGCGCATTTTGGGTAGATAAATTATCCCAAGAACAGGATATAAACGTGGTGTGTGTGTCCTTGGATATACGAGAGTTTTGGCCCAATTCTAATGAATGGAGTAAAGTTAAAACAGAAGGATCCTTCACTCGATAATTTGGGTATGAAGGAGCGTGATGTCTGCTTATAATTCTATTTTTGAATGATGTCGATAGTCGTGGAAAAAAAGCGAATTAGAAAGGAAAAAAGAAATCTAATGAATTCCATGGATCCGGAGTTGAAAAATGAATGGGATAAATCCAACCGTAAAACGAATGATTCAAAAATTAATTTCAACCGTAAAGCCAATGGGAGTTAAAGTTGGAATTTGTGGTCAGGGACCATCCGATTATCCCGAGTTTGCAGAGTTTTTGGTAAAGGAAGGTATTGACACCATATCGGTGACTCCTGACTCCGTTCTGAAAACCTTGAAAACGATTAGTAAGTTTGAAAAAGGATATAATTGGTAATTATACCTAGTTTATGAAATTAGGTAATTATACCTGCAAATTAATTTTGTCTGTTTGTCTGTTTATTTGTCTCGAACAAGTTTAATTCTTGCAAGAACCTTAAAATGTTTGGCGGAAATCGAAAAGCCAGAGAGTAGATACTTATACTATTGTACTTAATTTATGAAATATTTGAAAATGTTAACGATTGCTGCGTAAACCACTATTTTAATTCCATCCTGTTCAAAGGATTCAGAGAGTAGATCTATAAATGAAGAGTCTATCGTTCCTTCTTATAGTGTTGTACCTTCTACTGAATCAGAGAACCCTCATGATTATCATGGATTGAATTTGTATAACACATATTTAAATGCCAATGCCCACTTTTCTACTATTAATAGTGATGAAGAAGTTCATGTTTTGGTTGAGAATTGGTGGGATTATGTTGATGTGAAATTCCATCAAGAAAATGAGATTGAATGGAGTATAACCAACGGATCTATTAATGCTGTGGCTAAATTTGGAGAAATTGATGCCTGGAATAATACTCGTAATGAATTGTCGTTTGAAAATTGGATGGTTCAGGGATTGAACTTGGAAAGTAATATTATTGATTACTATCCAGAACTCACTATTCAAGACTTAGAAGAAAAGAAAGCATTATTAATGACCATTAGTGCTTTTAAATATCATTCAAGATATTGGTTTGATGAGCAAAATGGTATGGTTTTAAGTACTACTGTTACAGTTGGGTCTGGTTTTCCAGCGGTTTATGCTAGTTGGGATGATTGTATGTTTACTACCTTCGATTTGTATCTTGGTGATGAAGCAAATGGACTTTCCGTTGTACAGTTCATGGTTAATTTTGGTGGTGGACCTGGTGGTTCGGTTGTTGCAGCAGCAGCAGGCTGTGCATATTTAACATGGTAAATTGTAGTTATGAAAAAGATTTTAAATAATAAAACCTATCTGACTTTATTGTTTTTATGGTTGTTTTTGATGGTTATGGGATTGTTTTTAGAATGGAGTAATTTCACGTTTCTTTATGCTTCCATTGGTTTTTCACTTTTCTTTTGGCCTACTTTACCTATTGTTCTATTTTTTAATAGAAAGATTGAGGGCTACCATGATAAATGGAGTATTTCATATCTCGGATTAAATTTCTTTCTTTCTTCTTCATTGGTTTCAGTTTATATTTCACGTGTTATGGGATCTAACAAATTTGTTTGGTTATCAATATGTGGTATAGGATTATTTGGGTTATGGTTTTTTCGATCTATAAGTAACGAGAGACGGAAAATGGATTTATCCTATCTACTAGGATTATTAGTTTTTAGTGTTTTTTTAGGTTTACTGGTTAATTTTGAGGTTTAATATTTTAGGATATTACGTATTCCATAAATATGATGATGATTTGACTCCGTAACCTTTGGTTACGGAGTTTTTTTATCTCATTCTTTAGGGAGTATATTAGAGGAAATTGCTGTTAATGGAGAAATATTAGTTGGTTTTGATATTAAATGAATGATAGGTATGAAATATTTAATTGTAGTAACAGCTATTTTTATTCTCTCTTGTTGCAATCGAATGATTATGAATGCTTGAGGGATTTCTAACCCCAAAGTTGTTTCGCAGAAAAAGGTGGAGCGAGAATATAATAGATATGGGTTTGAGGCGGATTATTCTTTAGCGATTTCAGATTCTGGATTTTTAAGTTACATTCAATCTGATTACCAAATTAATGAAATATTTATATACACTAAAGAGGGGCGATTGGTGAAATCTAAAGACACTAATAGTTGTAGTGGAAACGTTGGAGCGTTTTTGGATGTGTTTCGTGATACTAATTATGCTGAATTGGTGGATAGAAATAATACAAATGCGTGGCAATCCCATTTTTTAAACCTGAATGGTTCTGAAGTGGAGTGTGATAATGATAAACCTTACACTGCTGTTGTTTTTTGGGCTACATGGGTAGGACGTTTAAACAGAAACACGAGCGCATTTTGGGTAGATAAATTATCTCAAGAACAGGATATAAACATGGTGTGTGTGTCCTTGGATATACGCGAGTTTTGGCCCAATTCTAATGAATGGAGTAAAGTTAAAACAGAAGGATCCTTCACTCGATGATTTGGGTATGAAGGAGCGTGATGTCTGTTTATAAATCTATTTTTGGCTTATGTCCGTAGTTGTTGAAAAGAAGCGAATTAGAAAGGAAAAAAGAGATCTTAGGAATTCCATAGATCCGGAGCTGAAAAATGAATGGGATAAATCCATTGTAATACAGTTGATGGGTATTTTGAGTCAGCATGAAATAAAAGTGGTTCATTGTTATCTCCCCATGGGAAGTGAAGTGGATGTTTTGCCTTTTATAAAATACGTGTTGGATCACAAAATTGTAGTGGTTTGTCCAAAGACATTACCCAATCGCTTACTGGAACATAGGGTTTTGAAATCCTTGGATGAATTGGAAGAAGGGGTGATGAAAACATTTCATCCGAAGCATCCCACTATTTATACGGGCAAGTATGATTTGATTATTGTTCCTGGATTGGCTTTTGATTTGAAAAATTATAGACTAGGGTATGGTGGCGGTTATTACGATGGTTTTCTGGCGCAACATGAAAGTGCTTTGAAAGTGGGAGTGTTTTATTCCTTTCAGGTGGTAGATTTGGTTCCAATCGAATCTCACGATTTAGCCTTGGATTTTGTAATAACCCCGGTATAGGAATTACTTTTTACAAACTGTTGAGATGCCATCCAATACGGCACCAGTAGGACAAGCTATTCTACACCAAATGAATGGATATCGAAAATTGATTAATAAAATCACCAATGAAATTCCAAACCAAAGGGAATTGAACGCCATTCCAAATAAATCAGGAAATAATTCAAAATTGCCCCAGGACCGAATACCTAATAGAATACCTATGATAAGAAGCAAGGTTATGGCATTACGGATATGGGAAACGACTTTGTTACTTAGAAAGAATTTGGATGTAAAACGTTTATTAGACAGCTGTAATGCGAGACGTTGTGCATGCCCAAACGGACATACGTACGAACAGTATATATTATGACCCCAAACGGCTCCTAACAAACTAAAAAGTGCATAGAAAGCGATGAGTGGGGATAATGCGGTTCCAAGAAATGGGTGGATGAAACTTACGTAAGTGAACGAGCTGTTCATAAAGAAACCAATATACAGAACACTGACCATACTTAGAATTCGTATATCTCTTTTACTCTTCTTGTATTTTTTCTGAATGCCATAGGTAAATAAAACGGCAATTAACAGGATATGAATAATCCATGTAAAGGTGTTGAGGGCTTCCACCTCAAAGGAGGAAACCAAAAGATCATTGTGTAATGTTTCCGTAAAATCATTTCCAAGAAGTTGGGTTATTTCTGTCGTTGTTTGCGCGATAGAGACCGTAGTTAACGTGGCTCCGGAGACCGCATCAATGGCATGGT
Source organism: uncultured Flavobacteriales bacterium (assembly GCA_913062955.1). GTDB lineage: Bacteria > Bacteroidota > Bacteroidia > Flavobacteriales_G > Salibacteraceae > CAJXZP01. The sequence goes on from CAJXZP010000071.1 coordinate 16,851, forward strand.
AATCTTCTATTGGAAGGCCAATAAAGGCGTGGTAAAACCCCGCCTTTTGGATTTTGGTTAAATAACTTTCTGTTTCCTTGGAGGATACATGTTGTATTTGTTCAATTTCTCCCTTTTGATTCAGTAATATGCCTACGTTTATCGGGCCTGCATATCCTTTAATGTGTTTTATTATTGGGGCGCTTTCTAGGTAATAGTATATTTCATTTTCACTTTTAATATGGAGGTACAGTAAGGCCTCATTGGTGTGATGGGTGATTGCCAATTTTCCTTTGAGTAATTGGGATACATGATTCTCTAAAACTTCGGCATGTTCTTCTGAGAAAATGAGGGCTTCCTGTTCAAAGGAAATTATTCCTGTTCCGAGATTAGCCTCTTTTTTGTGATTCTTATGTAAAAGTTGCCAACCGTCTCCATGGGTTTCTACCTCACCAATTTCACCAAAGGATTTAATTCCATGTACTTCTCCTATTATTTTAGGGGTGGAATAGGGGGTCTCTTCCTGATCTAAATGGGCCAATACCTCCGTGAATTGGAGAGGTCCATTGATCCAGAAGAACAAAAAAAATGCACCAACTACGGTGGTAGCTAGTGCTTTCTTTATGGGAATGTTTTTTAGTGGTATCACCTATAGTTGTTCTGCGGTTTTAATAGCGATTTCGGTCACCCAGTCATTCAAAGGAGTATCGGGTAAAATTGCATCTTGAATGTATTTTACATTCCCATCCAAACTCACTGCATCTACGGCATTTTGAATAATTTCTTTCTGAAAGTAAGGGTCGTTCGCAATCAATACAGGAATGACGAGTACGTTGTCATTTAATTCTTGAAGTTTCAATATTCCGTTCTTAGTCGGTTCTTGCGAGTAATGCACTAAATGGCCACACCAGGCATAAGCGATGTCTTGATGACCGGTTCTGATTTTGAGGTACTTTCCAATTTCTTCCACCATTTCTTCCCATTGCTGGTTGTATTGTTGATCCCCATAAGCGACTAACAATACTCCTTCATTTTCTGCATTTTCACTCAAAGCTAAAACACGTCTTTCGATGTTCTTTTTAAGAATAGAAGAATAGTCCAATGGAGGGGCAATGGTCACTTTAGCTTGCGCTCGGTACACTTCAATTTCCTCTTTCTTTAACTTTTCTTGGATTTTAGGATCAGAGCTGAGTCCTACTATTACGGGGATGTCGTGAGAGTAATGTGAACTTACGGTTAAAAACACCGGAACCACAACCACTTCATCGTAACCCTCTTCATCAAATTCCTTC
>CAJXZP010000072.1 GCA_913062955.1 uncultured Flavobacteriales bacterium
ATATTGTTATCGCAATCCAACCATTGATACGTATAACCTATACCAGCGGTAGCTGTTAATTCTACCCCATTATTGGTTACGTCAGCCGTAGGTGCATCCAACACATAAATGGTATCTATAGTAATTCCAGTACAACCAAATATATTCTCATACCACAACGTTATTTCCCAACTTCCTTTCCCTAGTGTGGCTATATTAATTTCACCATTTTGACCATAAGGGAGTATTGTTAAGGTATCATTTACACCCAAATTACCCAATGGCCTTTGACTATAAGTAACCCCTGCACCAAATAACCAAGGGTTAAAAAATAATCTGCCCACGATTTGATTTATACAGAAAGAGGGTTTATCAGTAAAAGCGACATAATCCACTGGGTTCACCCTCACCGTGAAAGTCTGAGTAGTGCCACAAGTACCATCTGATCCGGCTACCGATAAGGTAACCGTGTAATCTCCTAGAGGAACTCCGGAGGCATCAAAAACACCTGCCGTATCTATACTCCCGCCCGTACTATACCATGTAGCTACCACTGGGCCATTTCCTTGTAAGGGGTCACTTGATAAAACATAGTTGGAGCTTAAATCCACTGATTCGCCTTCACATACCGAAACAACTTGATCGTTTAAAATAAATTGATACGGTTCAATTATTTTAATAATCGCAGTATCAGAATTAAAACAAGGAAATTTAATGGTATGAGCTACCATGTAATCTCCTGCCGCTAAGTTTGTTGGATCAAAAACACCCGCTAAAGTATCGGTAATACCCGTCCCAGTCCATACTCCACCCATCGAAGTTCCATTTAAAATAAAAGCCGGTGAATTTATACAAACTTGCTCCTCTTGAATCGTAACATCAGGTAAGCCTAGAACAGTTATTGATACGGTAGAGTCGTTTGCACACAAGGCGGGGCTAGATATAAAGTAATTAATATCCCAGGTACCTACTCCTGCTAATACAGGGTCAAATTCCTCATTTGAATTTATTCCAGCTCCGGAAAATAACCCTCCAGAATTAATGGGTAATAAGCTTTGAGTCCCTGCATCTACACACATTAAAGAATCGTACAGAAACCCAGCATCAAATGGACTGGAACTTACATTTACATTTTTAGATATTGTGTCCCAACAAACACCTAAAGTATCCGATACAATCATATTATAAGCGGTAGTAACAATGGGACTCACATAAGCCATAAAACCGGATGTACTATCTATACTTGAGTTTGGCATCCATTGGGTATAGATCGAATTTGAATCCATCGTTTTCGAAAAGATGAATCTTGTATTAGGTCGGTCATGACTATAAGTACCCACCTGTGGCGAAGAACATACCACCGAATTATCTCCACGATAAAATAAAACACTCGGACTAACCGTAACGGAAAATTTGGTAGTTGAGGTGGCAGCACTTGAATAATTCGTATTATTTGAACAGGTCTCCACCACCAAATTAGAAACACCATCCCAAATGTAACCACTATAAAAATCATGCGAATTCCAACCCAAAACAGGAAAATAGGAGTGACTCGCTACCACTGTCAATAACCCAGTTTGCCAGACCGGGTTTGTAAAATCACTTTGTGCCGTACACCCTATCCGAATTGTCAAATTAGCTATATTATTTGGAGAACCTATAGACTGGACATCAAAACCAATAGATCTAATCTGTGAACCCGCAACTAAACCCATAGCCAACAATTCAGGTTGGGAATAAATAATTTGATGCTTAACTCCCCAATAGAAACGACCATAAATACTGGGAAAAGAGGTGTTGGTTGTTGTTAAATTTGAATCCCCAATAATAGCTGTATCAGAACCATATCCAATAAAGCTTTGCAAAGAACAGTGAATTATTGCAAATCCTGAATTTGGAAACACCAGCTCTAATTGACTACTTTCTCCTAAACAAATATTACTATCTCCCCCAATCGTTAATAAATCTGCTATTTCCGGCATTCTTATCACTTCTACAGTATCCTGCTGCATACAACCATCTAACGCTACATTTACTGAAATAGTTGCAGAATGTGAAACAAATGCCGTTGGATTAATGATGGTATCGTTTGATAAAACTACTGAAGATAACCAGTTAAATGAATAATTTAATCCCACTGGATACACATTAACTTCTAAGGGGATACTATCACTTCCACAAATAGCGGTATCATTTGAAAGCGAAATAGAAAAATTTGGAATAACATTAACCGTTACGGTATCATAGTTCCCACAACCAAAAGTATTATTGGAAACCAAAAGATACGTGGTTGTCAAAATAGGAAACACAGTGGGAGAGGAACAATTTCTGCAACTCATATTATAATTTGGAGAAATTGAGTTGGTATCAATTGCAGGACCCGAAATGGCATACCAATAATAACTGCTACCACCATCAGCGGTTAGAGCAATGGAATCTCCGTGACATATCGTAGTATCGGCAGGTACATTAAATAGTTCCGGAACTGAATCTCTCACTGACACATGGATTGTTCTTTCCTTAAAACATCCCGTTCCATTATGGACCGTAACGGTATAGTCTAAGGTTCCAGAAGGGAAACAGGAAGGGTTTGATATTGTATCCGAATTGAGGGTATTTCCATGAGACCATTGATATTGATAATTTGGGCTCAAAGGAGAAACAGTTGCACGAAGTTGAATACTATCTGCGGCACATAAAACAGTGTCATTTGAAACATTAACGGTAAAAGAAGTCGTTACATTAATACTTACCGTATCCATGTTTCTACATCCTCCTATTGAATCTGACACCACTTGATACACAGTATTGGAAGAAGGAAAAACAAGGGGATTGGCACAATTTAAACACGATGCATTATACCCGGAAGAGGACGAAACGGTATCCATTGGTGCGCCATTTATGGAGGTCCATGTAAATGTATTTCCTCCTCGTGCATCCAATTCCACATAATCACCCAAACAAATGGTTTGATCAGCGGTAGCAGCTAGTCCACCTGTTATATGCACATCAAAACTATTTGATGCGACACCATTAAATGTACATGCATTATCATTTACTTGAAACCACAAAGAAAAGTCACTGGGTACACGATTAGGTACCACACAATTTACATTCACTACAATAGGATTTGTTCCGGTTATACGAACAACAGCAGAAGAACCTAAAATTTGATGTATGTTATGAATTACGCTTAAAGTATCTGATAAATTAGAATCCATCATGGTGATACCTATATCCAAAGTGTCACCTATACAAATATGTAACACGCCATTTACCAATGAACCGTTTCCATGATTCACCATTCCTAAAGAGTCAAAATAAGGTTGATTTTGACTACTGGGCTGAATACTCATAACCACATTTCTATCCATAGAACCTTTTAAGCTTCCGTTATTCCTATTATATTCATCCACTCGAATAGCGACTAAATAATCACCTATACTGGCTGCTGTAAAATCTAATTGTCCAGTTTGTGAGTTTAGGTTAATAATGCTCCCCATTGGATTCAAATAAGTATATCCTAGAATATAGTTTAGAGTAGTATTGAAATTTAGATAACCTGGCACTAATGAATAAACTAAGCTATCTCCATCTGGATCAAATGCACCAAAATTATAATGACATATATGCCCACTAAAATAAACCGGGGAAGCACTAGCAGAAAAATGTGGAGAGGAATTTTTTGGATCTACCCCCAAGTTAACAACCGTAGATAAATAGGTGTAATTATTACTATTGATATTGGTGACACTTCCGGGCCAACAGCAATTTTGCCAACTTAAGGTCCAGTTATTACAGGTATCGGGTAATATTATCAAACCAGAATAGCTTACTTTTTCTACCCCTAAAAAAAATCCTCCATTGCAATATGAATAATTTTGATAAATATCACATATTTCCCCAACTACCTCTCTAGATTGGATATTCAAAGACATCGTACTTTCTCCACCACACGAATTTTTAATGGTTATACTATCCACTGAGTTATAATCAGCCCCCGAACAATCTCGCCAAAGAGTTAAAGTCACTAAAAACGAATCCTGTCCTACATTAAGGTAAGACACATCTCCACCTCGAATATGAGTAGCATTAACTTCGATAGTCCCCCAAACCACTAGGAGAATTACCACAATATTTTTTATTAAATTCATGAATTAAGTATTAGGATATTATAAAGATTTTAAGCTGTGTGCAAAAATAGATTTTTTTAAAGGCAAAACGCTATTTTAAATAAACCTCCCATATTAATTTAATAATATGCGCCCTTTTAAACAAAAAAAGTCCGATGGTTACCCATCGGACTTTTCATTCATTTAATTACGATTTATTTTTTAATCACCTTCTGGGTAAAGTGCGTATTATCCCCTTCTATTTTTATTAGATATACCCCGGAGGCCAAATCAGCAACTGAGAAACTCAGCTCAGTTTCTTGAGTAAAATGGGAGATTATTACCTTTCCAGAGTTATCCAATACTTGAATATGTACTGTTTCATTTCCGGTAGTTCGAACGGTTAGCCATTCCTCTATTGGATTTGGAAATACCTCCACTCCATTGGTATTAATAACTTGCTCGATACCCACTACAATAAATGGGTGACAATTGGATGTTTCCGAACAATTGCCAGCAACAATTTCAACAGCATAAATACCGCTTGAAGTAGGCGTAAATGTTGCTGAATTCGCTCCTGTAATTGGGTTCATATTGTCATCACAATCCAACCATTGATAGGCATATCCATTTCCAGAAGATATACTTAAAGCCGTACTTGAAATGGCAACTAAGGTATCGGGATTATCCAGTACATAAACGGTATCTATAAAGGTACCTACACAACCTGAAGTATTGGTGTAATGGATAGTCAATTCCCAACTTCCTACTCCTACTACAGATGGCGTAAACTGTCCATTTTGGCCAAATGGAGAAATAAGGAGCGTATCGTAAGCTCCGAGTGGACTTAATGGGATTTGAGAAAAAGTAACTCCCGCTCCGTACAACCAAGGTTGAACAAAAATTTTGGCATTCGATTCCGAAATACAAAATGTAGGATCCGAAATAATAGAAGCATAATCAATTCCATTAACCTCTACAGAAAAGGTTTGTGTGGCCCCACAATTACCGGTAGAATCAGTTACAGTAACATCTACTGAATAAATCCCCGGACTTGCTCCCTGTGCATCAAAAACTCCAGAAATATCCACAAATCCATCTACATCAAAAAAGGTCATAACGGGATGAGAACCCTGAAATGGAGCCCCGGATAAACTAATATGAGAAAGAAGGTTGGCAGTAGAACCCTCACAAATTTTTATGGAATGGGATGGAACTGTAAATTGAAACGGTTCAATAATTCTAATAGTAGCCGTTTCAGAATTTTCACAGGGATTATGTAGGGTATAAGTAACCGAACTATTCCCTAGTTGTAATCCCGCGGTACTAAATTCTCCCGTAAGAGTATCTACAATACCCGCACCGCTCCATACCCCACCAGGAGTGGCCGCACTTAAAAAGATGTTGGAGGCTCCTAAACATAATTCAGCCAATGTCACCGTGGCATCGGGCAAGGGTAAGACGGTAATACTCATGGTGGAATCATTAGAGCATTGTACTGGGGTAGGAATAAAGTAATTAATATTCCAAGTACCCACACCCGCATTTGCAGGATCAAAAATACCTGTTGAGGTTACCCCCGACCCCGTGAAAATCCCTCCCGGGGTAATAGGAGCTAATGTTTGAGCTGCCCCGTTAATACACAGTACAGAATCAAATACAAACCCCGCATCAAATGCCGTAGTGTTAACGTAAATATTTTTGGTTAAGGTATCCACACATATTCCAAAGGTATCGGTAACCACCACCTCAAAGGTGGTATTCGATAAAGGACCTACCATGGCAAATCTACCTGAGGTACTTAATAATCCCGGGTTGGCTTGCCATTGAAACGCAATAACAGTGGTGTCCATTGCATTGGTAAATTCAAATTTAGAATTGGGTCGGTCATTACTCAAGGTATTTGTCGTTAAATTGCCACAAACATTAGCGTTATCCGCCCTATAGTACAAAACACTTCCATTGGTAGTGCTTGTATATTTAATAGTTGAGGTTGCAGCGGAACTATAATTAGAATTGTTAGAGCAGATTTCTACCAATAGATTTGAAACCCCATCCCATACATAACTATTATCAAAAACATGGGTATTCCATCCTATTGCGGGCAAAAACAATTGGCTTTGTAACACCGTCACTAACCCTGTACCCCAAGTAGTACCCATAGTTGTGTTGGTCGTACAGCCCATTTTTATGGTGAAATTATCCATGTTATTAGGGGACCCTACATTCACTACATCAAAACCTAAGGATTTAATTTCAGAACCACTGACCATTCCCATAGCTAAAAGCTCAGGTACCGTATATAATATTTGATGTTTAACACCCCAATAAAACCTACCATAAACGTTTGGAAAGGATGTTTGGGTAGTCACATTACCTGCGGTCCCAATTATCCCTGATCCTGTACCTAAAATAGATGGCGTTTGAGATGAACATAAAGTGGTAACTACGGTTTGAGATGGAAGAATTAACTCCAGTTGGGTCGAATCACCTTGACAAATCATGGTATCTCCTATTAAAGAAATACCAGAAGGAAGCGGTTGTTGAACACCTACATTCATGGAAGCCCATTTTGAACAACCATTTAAGCCTACCTCCACTGAAATAGTGGCGTTTTGACTAAATAAGGCCTTCGGGTTATAGATAGAAGGATCCGACACTAAAGAACCGGGGAACCAATTGTACGTGTAATTTAAACCCGATGGAAAACAATTCGCTACCAAAGGCAAACTATCGGAACCACAGATTAAGGTGTCGTTGGGTAGAACAATGCTAAAATTAGAGGAAACATTAACGGTAACTGTATCTGTATTTCCGCATACCCCTATTACATTAGTTACCAACACATAAGTAGTCGTCATATTTGGGAAAACTTCCGGGCTACTACAATTATTACATGTCATATTATAAGTCGGTGAATTTGGGTTGGTATCAATGGTAGAACCACTTATGGAAACCCACGAGTAGCTTGTCCCCCCTAACCCCACCAAAATAGCTGTATCACCATCACACATACTTACATCCTCCCCAGCATAAGTACCAGGAGATATAATAATCTGAAAATTTTCAGAAACCACTCCTGGTATGGGGCATATTCCATCTGTTCCACGGATACTTACAGAACGATACCCCAAACTATTTACATTCCATTTTACATTTACAGTAAGGGGGTTTGTACCTGTAATGGTTACTACAGCGGTAGTATCTAAAGCGGAATAAATAGTATGAGTGACGCTAAGAGTATCTGAAATATTAACGTCTGACAATGAAATATTAAAATCTAAACTATCCCCTAAACAGGCATAAAGAGTTCCAGAAGAAAGAGTACCATTTGCCAAATTAATCATTCCCGATGCCGAAAACTGAGGCGCATTTTGACTGGATGCTATTACGGTAACCTGGAAATCTCTTCTTATGGTACCTTTTAATAAACCTGTAGCCATATCGTATTCTTCCACTCGCACATTGACAACAAATACCCCAAGAGTGGATGGAGTTATACTTAATTGACCATTACTACTATTCAAGGTAACCCCTGATCCTCCAAGAGGCTGCAAGAATGTATACCCCAAATTATAAGGAACCATCGAAGTTCCCACGCCATAAGCAGGAGCCATAAAGTATACCAAACTATCTCCATCGGGATCAACTGCTCCTAAATTGAATTGTGAAGTTTGCCCACTAAAAATTGTTGGCATTCCAAACTCCGCAAAATAAGGCGAACTATTACTTGGAAACGTAGATGAATAAAGGGTGGTTTGTAGATGGGTATTTAAACCACCTGGATTCTGTAAATTAACGATACTGGTATTTCTACAACAGGTAGAATTAGAAAGTGTCCAAGCGTTACACGCAGGATTTAAAGTTACCAAGGCAGAATAGGAATGGGCCTCCAACCCAAATAATGATCCTCCGTTACAGGTGGAAGAACTCACCATGGATGCACATATTTGAGAAACCTCAACAACGGTGGGGTCCTTTGTTAAAACAACCGTAAAAACAGATCCACAACCACTGGTTAAATCCAGAATGGCATTGGGTGGAGCTGTAACTCCAGAACAGTCTCTAAATAAGGTGAGTGTTACTAAAAAAGAATCTTGCCCCACACATTCATAGACAATATCCCCCCCGGTTAAATGGGAAGCTTGAGTTATTTTAGGAAAAATAAAACTGCAAATTATTAGAAAGAGAACAAGTATAGATTTTTTCATCAAAAATAGTTTAGGTTTCTTAATTTAAAGGCAATAATTACGCCATAAAAATAAGCTTTTTAACTAAACGAAGATTCTGTCAAATGGTTGTTTAATTCTTATCAAAGAACTGAGTCCCAAACTTTACATCAATAAAACGTCATCAATAAATCGTTTACCAACATGCTCATTGATTTTCTCCACAATTTTATGCTTTGCAAAACTCAATTCATGACGTAAGGCAGAGGAATCCAAGCGAATTAACAATACCTTATCACGTAATTCAATTTTTTGGGTATGCCGATAAATAGATGGTCCCATGATTGCCTCCCATGATTGCCAAATATCCGTTTCAGTCACCTTATTATCTAACCGGTAGGCCTTCAGCATTTTCATGATGGCTTCGCCTAATGTATTTTGATTTGGATCGTCCATTTTGTTATTTATTTAGTCACCTCAAAAACTCTCGGTTCAATAGCAATATCTTCAAATAATTTCACCACTCTTTGGCTATTGGTATCCGATATAAATATTTGGCCAAAGTTATGGTCACTTACCAGCTTCATCAAAGCTTTTATCCGATTAGAATCTAGTTTATCGAAAATATCATCCAACAACAATATGGGTTTTTTGCCTTTAATATTTTTTATAATCTCAAACTGAGCTAGTTTCAAAGCCAGTAAATAGGTTTTCTGTTGTCCTTGAGACCCATATTTTTTTACACTATAGCCATCAATTAAAAACTCCAAATCATCTTTATGAATCCCCACTTTTGTATGTTGAGATCTTAATTCTCCTTGCAGGTTCTGAACAAATAATTCAGTAAAGCTGGTGTCATTGAGTTGCGAAACATACGCTAGAGACACTTCTTCCTTACTTCCAGAAATCAGATCATAGTATTTTTGAAAAATAGGAATAAAATCCATTAAGAACTGGGTTCTGCTTTCATAAATAGGAGCTGCAAATTGTTCCATTTGCATATTCCATAAATCCAACGATTCTTGATCAAAATGCTGATTTTCATAAAAGGACTTCAATAAAGCGTTTCTTTGCATCACCGCCTTTCCATATTTTAAAAGGTTTTCAAGATACACCTTATCGTATTGGCTAATTACACCATCCACGAATTTTCGTCTTATTTCACTCCCTTCAATAATTAAATTAGCATCCGCTGGAGAAACCATAACTAAAGGAAACAATCCAATATGGTCAGCTAAGCGTTTATAAACCTTTTGATTTCGTTTAACGGTCTTTTTTTTTCCTTGCTTTAAACCAATGTAAATTTTCTCATCATGCCCATCAAAATCATATTCGCCTTGAACAATAAAAAAATTGGAATCAAAATTAATATTATTGGAATCAATTGAATTAAAAAAACTTTTCGAAAAAGACAGGTAGTAAATGGCATCCAATATATTGGTTTTACCCACCCCATTATTTCCCGTAAAACAGTTGATAGAGTCACTAAACTCGTAATTTGCTTCGAGGTGATTTTTAAAATTTACGACCGAAATTTGCTTGAGGTGCATCCGTTAGTTTTAGTTGTGAACAAAAGTAAGTACAAAAAACCTTGTTTACGTTTCAATTAATGAACAATCATTTGGACTAAATAAATATATTTGCACGCTTAAATTTAGTATAGAATGAGTCAACATAACGTAGAAGAAGAAGATATTAACATTGGAGAGGCGTATTCAAAGGCCGAAAAGTTTTTGGACAACAACAAACAATCCATTGGTATTGCTATCGCTGCCGTGGTTATTATTGTTCTTGGTACATTTTACTATTTCAATATGTACTTACCCCCAATGCAAAAAAATGCTGCTGTAGATATCGCTGGTGCTCAAAAAGCATTTGCGACCGATTCTTTCAATTTAGCCATGAACGGGAATACCGAATTTATGGGTTTTGAAGAAGTTATTGATACTTACGGTTCTACCGAAATAGGTAATACAGCGAAATTTTACATGGGAATTTCGCTAATGAATACCGGTAATTATGACGAGGCAATGGATTTTCTTAATTCCTACTCTGCAGATGATCATATTACTCGTTCGTTAACAGAAGGGGCCATTGGGGATTGTTTATCTCAATTAGGAGAACACGAAAATGCCATTTCTGCGTACAAAAAAGCGGCCAATGTTTACATGAATGATTTTTCTACTCCTATTTATTTGAAGAAAGCAGGAATTACTGCCGAAAAAATAGGTGATTATTCTGCTGCGGTTGAATTTTACGACCAAATCAGTACAGACTATCCTTCTTCTGCTGAAGGTAGAGATATCGAAAAATATTTAGCCCACGCACAAGCGATGGTTAAATAATAAGACTACAAAATTAATTGAAAGCCTGTTCCAAAAGAACAGGCTTTTTTTTTGCCTAGTTCAGTCTGAAAAAATGGAATACAAAATCTACTTATTATTAAAAGGGAACAACAGCCTTAAAAGGACCTCGTCAAAAGGATGACTATTTTAGCATTAAAACAATCGTTGTTTCTCGAATTAAAATAGGGGAGATTTCTCTACAGGCATATCCTGAAATAGCGGTACAAAAAAGCAAGGCCAAGAAAGTATAAAGAGTAGTGGCTTATCTAAATTGGACTCTAAAAAAACATTCCAAATAATATAAAACAAGAAGTGGAAACGAAAGATTAAATCTAAGAAATACAAAACGCAAATTTAGGGTACAAAGCGATATCGTTCAATTTCTCACCAAGGATAGCTCACCAGGTAAATAAACCCCAGAGACATCCTTATTTCAATTACCACAACAAAAACCTACTTGAGTATAATAACGGTTCCGTACAAGGTTTTATAATCCGTTTTCGGACCTCTTTTCTTAAAGTTATAACGCAATTTATAGCTATACATTCCAGCAGCTAAGGGTTGACCTCTAAAAGTCCCGTCCCATTTCTCCAGTGGATCTATGGAATTAAACATTTCCATTCCCCAACGGTTAAACACCATAAAATTGTATCCCTTTAATTCGCAATAAGAATGCGGACCAAATTCTTCATCTAGTCCATCTCCATTGGGTGTAAAAGCATTTGGAATATAAATATTGCAATCACATTGCACAAACTCAACGGATATAGTATCCTCCATAGCCCCGCATAAGTTAGTTACCTGAACCAAGTAATCTCCATCCTCATATACGGATATATAAGATAGATCCGATCCGTCAAGCCACAAATAGCGAGAGGCATTGTACCAATAGGCCTCTAGGTCCAAAACATCCCCCATACATAAGGTCGTGTCTGGGCCTAAATCCGTTTGTGGTAAAGTTACGGACTCCAATTCCACCTCATCTCTCACGGTTCCACAAATATTGGAAACGTCCAACCAGTACTCACCCGGTTCACTTACCCAAATACTGGAATCGGTAGACCCCGTACTCCATAGATAGGAAGAATTTGAATTCATGGAACTTAACTCCATTACATCCCCTACACATAATAAAGTATCCTCCCCCAGATAAACACTAGGAACAGTGGCAGAATCTACCCAAATAGTGTCCGAATTCTTACACAATCCTTTGGTAACTTCTACCCAATACGTTCCAGAAGTATTAATCTGATAAAATGCGGTAACCGCCCCATCTTGCCATAAATAACCGGCTCCCGACACCACATTCCCCTTGGTAAAGGAAGTTCCAAGACATAAAACAGTGTCCGCCCCTAAATCAGCTAAAGGTTTGGGTTCTACACTAATCGTAATAGAGTCTTTATAGGTACAATTGGATTCCGTAACTGTCACCGAATAATTTCCAGCCGCTCCCGTTAAATAGGTTGGGGCCGTGCTATTATCCCCCCATACATAGGACGCATTTGGATAAGTCGCATCTAATAAAACTACATCCGGTGAGCATATTAAAGTATCTGGTCCTAAATCAATTATAGGGAGCGTATTAAAAACATACCCCACTGTATCATAACTATGACAATTACTAACGGTAACATCCACCCAGTAGGTACCTGTTTGGGTTACCAATAGATTAAAGTTAGTCGAACCATCATTCCATAGATAAGTCCCGTTTACATTATAGGCATCCAAATAAAATTGATCCCCGTTACAAACCACTTGATTGGAGCCCAAGTTAACCACGGGCAAAGGTGTAATCGTAAGGTCCATGGTATCCGAAGCAACACAATTGGCCAAAGTAACTTCCACCCAATATTGGCCAGTCGCAAAAACAGACAAAACCGAATTAACGGAGTTATCTTGCCAAATGTAGTTTGCTCCTGGATTGGATGCATTTAATGTGAGGGTATCCCCCATACATATGGACGTATCAGGCCCTAGTTGAATGACAGGCATTGGATTAAAAACAGTTTCAACTGAATCTCTGGTCGTACAGGAGTTAAGTGTTAAATCGAGCCAAATTGTTTCTGTATTCGAAGAACCATAAATAGAATCGGTCGAACCGTTTTGCCAAGAGTAACTTGCTCCCATTTGAATATCACCTACATACAAGGTATCCCCATCGCAAAGAATAGAGTCCGCACCTAAATTCACTATCGGATAAGGAGTTACCATTAAATCGAACGAATCTCGTACCGTACCACACCCGTCAGACACGTCCACCCAACTCAACCCAGTACTGTAAATACTTAACGAAGGGTTTGAAGAACCGTCATGCCATAAATAGGATGCGCCCGTGTTGGTGGCATCCAAAACAAGGGTATCTCCGATGCAAATTGAAGTATCATTTCCTAAATTTACAAGAGGACCTGCCCCCATCGATATTTGAATACTATCTGAATTGACACAACCATTAACATCTACTTCGACCCAATAAAAACCGGGTACAATTACTGTAAATAACGAATCCACGGAGTTATCCTGCCATTGATACACCCCATTTAGGATGGTGGCGTTCAAAACAATGTTATCACCAGGACAAATGGTCGTGTCTGGACCAAAGTTTACCTCTGGTTCAATTACTCCAATGGTTAAGTATCTGGTACTGTTTATTGGAATTAAATTATTAGATACCCCCCGAACCGTTATGACGCCATTGGTATTGGTAATTTCTAATCCACTTCCACTCGCATATACTGTGGCGTTGGTAAAATCTCCATCATCATCAATTAGAAGCCTTAAACAGCTAGCGTTTGCGAATTGACCACAATTAGAAGTGGTCAAATCAAAATTTAAACTATCGGATAAATTCGTATTTGTTATTTTCCACTCTCTTGCCAATCTTGCGGTGATATTTGTACCAGGGGGAATCTCATTATTGGAAGCAGTGGTAGCGCAAACAATGGCGCTATTATCTCCCACCATGAGATAAGACACATTGCTACTAAACGCAGCACTATTCAGTGCATTATACCCTTTTAAAGAATCTAAATACACCCGTGTTATATCATCAAAAGAATGCGATTGTTTTTGAAGTAAACCTTGGGTATCATCTCGACTTATTCCAATAACATCATGGTGATACACCGGGTTAACGGAAGCATCCCAAACCGTTAAACCCGTGGTGGAAATATAATCTCCTTGCGTCCCTCCCCCTGAATTTTTAAATGTCACCCCAAATTTAATCGCTAAATACGAATGCACCTTTAGTAATTCCGTAACGGTAAGATCCCTATCATAGAAAATTATTTCATGTAAAAAACCACTTAGTCCAGAGTTTCCTTGAAACCCAGTACCTCCATTAGGTTTTACACCCAAATATAACCCCGAAGCTCCGGATGAACCCGAAACGGAAGAAGCGGTGGTTAGATAGGATTGATTATACATTTTCATGGTACCAAAAGAACTTCTATTTCCCTTATATGAAATCAATTGGGGTTTATAACTTTCCTGCCAATTTCGAGTCGCATTAGCACTATTGGATGTTTTTCCAATCGCCATTCTTCCCGAGGTACCCAAATTTCTTAGTTGAATACCGTCCAGTACTTCATTATAGGTAATGAAATGATCATTAGAGGTAGCCATAGGCAAATAATATGCACAGACCAAAGTTCCTTGAGAAGTACTCCCAAAATTGTCCAATAAATCCAACGAAGAAGTATTTACCAGTCGTTGATCTGGAGAGCTATTGGAGTTTGTAAAATGAACGGTAGTATTGTAATTTGAACTATTCCCTGCAGGTGTTTGTGTGGCCTGTGGATATGGAGCACCTCCATCGGTAACGGAAAAGGCATTAGCCCCCGATGGGAAAGTGGTTGTCCAGGAAGATAAATTCCCAATAGAAAGACCATCGGGTTTAAACCAGGCGGTTATATTTGTAGTCCCTACATTCCCTGGGTTTTGAGCAAAACCTGAACCAAAAACACTAATAAAAACGAAGTAAATAATTAATTTGCGCAAATCGATATTGAATAAATTTATGTCGCACAAAATAGTAATATTTTTTACTTTACATACTGAAAACCCGCACCAAAGACGGAATAAAAATTAGCATTTAAAAGCACGGGCATTGTAATCTTCCTATATGATGGTGTCCTATGAATAATGGTTACCTAAATAGCCCTATTTTCGCAGCTCAATTTTATTTTCAATGGGTAAAACCCAATCATCACTTCTAGGTACAGAAAACATCAACAAACTACTGATTAGTCAGTCAGTTCCAGCATCCATTGGTATTTTGGTCATGTCCGTTTACATGATTGTAGACACCATTTTTGTGGGACATTGGGTGGGTTCACTAGCTATTGCGGCAATTACGGTTGTACTTCCCATCACTTTTTTAATATCATCTGTAGGGATGGCAATTGGTGTTGGAGGTGGATCAATGATATCGAGAGCTTTGGGGGCAGGAAACCTTGAAAAAGCCAAATCCACTTATGGAAATCAAGTCACTATGGTGGTAGCCTTAGTATTACTTGCCGTAATTCCAGGTTATATGTTTGACGACCAAATCTTGCATCTTTTTGGAGCTCAGGGTGACATTCTTCAACCTTCCAAAGAATACTATCATATTATTCTTTTAGGGGTCCCATTTTTGGCTCCGGCTATGATGGCAAATAATGTTATTCGGGCTCAAGGCTTTCCTAAGGTGGCTATGAACATCATGCTGGTTCCAGCCCTGATCAACCTTGTTTTGGACCCTTTATTTATTTACGTTTTAGATGGCGGATTAGCGGGGGCAGCTTGGGCTACATCCCTATCTTATCTATTTAGCTTCCTGTATGCCGTTAAGTTCCTTTCCAGTTCTAAAAGTGAATTAAATATAAATTTAAGTCATCTACGTTTGCAAAAAAAAACGGTAAAGGAAATTACCAGTTTGGGAATGGTTACGCTAGCTCGTCAAGGTGCGGTTAGTATTTTATCGATTGTATTAAATCATTCTTTATTTAAATATGGGGGCGAAATTTACATATCTGTGTATGGTATCATAAGCCGTATTTTAATGTTTGTCCTTTTCCCTGTAATTGGCTTAGCTCAAGGAATGCTTCCCATTGCGGGTTTCAATTATGGTGCAAAAGATTTTCAACGGGTACGAGAGGTGGTAAAAAAAGCCATTATATACGCGACCATTTTGGCGGTTCTCATTTTTATATTAATCCTTTTTGGGAGAGATATCATGGTCCATATTTTTACTACGGATAGTGAGTTGCTTGCCATTACCCCCCCTGCCATTTTCATTGTATTCTTAGTGACCCCATTTATTCCTATTCAACTTATTGGTGCAGCCTATTTTCAAGCGATTGGAAAAGTCAAACCGGCATTAATTTTAACGTTAACAAGACAGGGTTTATTTTTAATTCCTTTGGTGTATATACTACCCAACTATTTCGGTATAGACGGTATTTGGATGGCGTTTCCCATTGCGGATACCTTATCGGCAGCAATTACCTTATTTGCTTTACTGAGGGAATTGAAAGGGTTGAAATACGCCTAATTTCTAAGGTTTCCATCCCAAGTCAGAGAACTTCTTTTTCCCTTTCAAGAAAAAGGCGATGATCATACTTCGGTGAAAAATCCCTACCTCATTAACATTCTTTTTAGTGGCTTGTACTTGTTTTCTTTTCTCCAACCACATCCCTAAGTTTTGTAGAATATCTAGATGGGCTTTAAATACTTGCATAGCGCCTTCTGGATTCTTTTCCTTCAGCATACTTAATGCTGCTGCATGATCCAATAACAAACGAATGGGTGTTTTCCATAACAATTGGAAAGTGGGCAAATTTTTAATCAACATCAACAAATTATTGCGATGGTTTCTAAATATTTTTTCAGGGGAACCATATTTTATGACGAAACCTCCCATATGGTAAATTTTAGATTTGGGCTGATACATAATTCGATACCCCATTCCCTTTAACCTCCAACACAGGTCAATTTCTTCCATGTGGGCAAAGAAATCCTTATCAAAACCTCCCGCTATTTCCCAGGCTTCAGATTTTATAAATAAACAGGCTCCCGATGCCCAAAATATTTCAGATACTTCATCGTATTGCCCCTTATCCTCCTCCAACACATTAACCAAACGCCCTTTACAAAAGGGATACCCAAAAGCATCGATATAGCCACCTGCAGCACCTGCATATTCAAATTCATTTCTACGATCGAACGACATGATTTTGGGCTGAACACAGGCAATATCATCGGCCGAATTCAATAAATCAATGGCGGGTTGAAACCAATTTTCAGTCACTTCAATATCCGAACTAACCAACACATAATTTTTCGCATTAATTTGGGCTAAAGACTTTAAATACCCACCGGTAAAACCCACATTTTTTTCAAAACGTATTAATTTCACCATCGGAAAATTATCTTTTACATACGCAGAAGTTTCATCTATGGAAGCATTATCCACAACATAAATTTCTATGTCAGATCGGTCAGGAACTGTTTGAACAATTTTGGGTAAAAAGTTCTTTACCAACGGAAGACTATTATAACTTAATAATACAACGGCAGTTTCTATTTTAGTATTGGATGCTTTGTTCAAAATTTACACTCTTATTAGGAAGCTGCAATTTTAGTTCACTCGCTTTCAATGACCAAACTTTACCTTGGATTAGTATAATAATCATCCACCTGTCCTCCCCAAT
>CAJXZP010000073.1 GCA_913062955.1 uncultured Flavobacteriales bacterium
AACACGCCTATGGGAAAAGAGATGAATCTTTAATCCGAGTGGTACCTAAAGATGGTTTTCGAGGAGAAGAAGAAATGGCTGTAGGAATGCAGATTCAAATTGAAACAGGTGAAGAAGGAATGGCTGTTGCCACTCTAACCAAAATTGAAGGGGACGAAGTTACATTGGATTTAAACCACCCATTGTCTGATTTAGAATTACACTTTGACATTGAAGTTCTGGAAGTTAGAGATGCTACGACCGAAGAAATTGCTCATGGACATGTTCATGGACCGGGTGGTCATGATCACTAAGATATTAAATTAAACAAAAAAGCCAATCCCGTAGGATTGGCTTTTTTTATGCCCGCTAACTCCGTTCCAATATCCGTGAATTAATTACTCTTAACGCCCCCATTTGGAGCAAAAAAAAGCCGCTCCTTTCGGAGCGGCTTTTCCTAAACTTAATGGTTTATTATTTGATTACAAATTGACGAACAACAGTTTCACCGTTGGCTTCAAAATGAACTAAATAAGAACCGGTTGCTAAGTTGGAAACATCAAATGTCTCTACGTAGCTATTTCCATTCACGGCAATGCTTTGAGTCATGACTACTTGACCAGAAATGGTTAAGAAGCTCACTTTTACATCACTTACATTTTGCATGTTAGATAACTCCACAGTAATTTGATCCACTGCTGGGTTAGGATACATTTTCAAAGAAGTAACCGCAAACTCATCTACACTAAGAGGAGAAAAAGTTACCAAAACGGTATCTGTACCTTCACAACCGTTACTATCGGTAACAATAACACTTACTAAACCTTCGGTAGCACGTCTTACTTCATACGTTTGAGTAGCGGTTACATTATCACTCCATAAATAAGAAGTAAACCCAGTTCCGGCATCCAAAGTATACGTATCAATAGCTGGCATCCAGATATTGGTATCTGCACCTAAATTCACCTCAACGATAGCACTTCCAGTAACTACAATAGAATCTACACCGGCACAACCAGCGGCATTCAAAACAGCTACATAGTACGTATTAGCACCTACCATAGCACCCAATACATCTCTATTTTGCAACATAGAAGCATCATCCCATAAATAAGCATCAAAAGATCCTGCGTCTAAAGTCAATGTTTCTGTATTACAAATTGTGGTATCGTTACCTAGGTTTACCATAACTGGAGTAGCTCCCGTTACTTCCACCGTATCGGTAGCTAAACAACCGTTAGCATCCATCACCACCACAGAATAATCAACTGCACCTATTGTAGAAACAGTCATACGAGTTTGTGTTGTTGAGGTATCATCCCATACATATGAAGAGAAAGAACCTGCATCTAAAGTGAAATTCACCCCATTACAAACGGTAGTATCATTCCCTAAATAAACAGTTGGCATCACAAAACCTGTCACAGTAATTACATCACTTCCTACACAACCAGCTGCATCCGAAACGGTAACCGAATAATTAACAGCACCTAGTACATATGAAACTCCTCTAGTTTGTAGAGCTGAAGCATCATCCCAAGAATAAGAAGAGAAAGAACCCGCATCTAAGGTTAATGATGAACCGGCACAAATTGACGTATCGTTACCTAAAGTAACGGTTGGTATATATGTTCCATCAAGAATGGTAACACTTGCTGTAGAAGTTGCGCTATTTGCATCGGTAACAGTAACGGTGTACATACCCGCAGCTAAACCTGAAATTGCAGCAGTAGATGCTCCATTACTCCAAGAGAATAAATATGCAGGTGTACCTCCAGTTACGGAAGCTGTTGCTGCTCCATCAGTAACTCCAACACAAGTAGTATTACTATCCACCACAGCAGAAGCAAGAATTGGTACAAATAATTTGATATTATCTACATACGCATCATCCCCTCTACCACCAGAACCACCGGCCATATTATATTTACCAGAATGTTCGATAGACAAAATAAATGAAGTCCCAACATAAGTTGTTAAATCCACACTAATATTTGAAAAAGGATCCGTATTATCAGTGGTTGGATTAATACTTGTACCTACTTGAACTCCATTTACAGTTACTCTAGCCCAAGAATACTTAGAGCCATAACTATAAGTTTGTTTTAAATCAAACGACAACATTAAATTAGAAACCGAAGATGCATCAACGACCATATCAATAGCCGAAATATGAGTAGAATTCGAAACAAACGCTTGCGTTTCAGTCGTAGAAGTACTACCACCAGTCCAACCTGTAGAAGATTTTCCGGTAAGTAAAACACCAAAAGTACTGGCATTACCTGCAATGGCATCTAAGGATGCCGCAGAATTTGCAGAGTCACGTAATCCTAAATACACTCCCAAACCAGATTCTAAATCATTAGTAAACGGAAAAGAGGTTATAGAATCAGGCGTTGTAACCAATAATAATGGCCCCACCCAAAGAGAAGAATCTCCAGAACCACATACAGACCTTACGTAAAATTCATACGCAGTATTTGCAGTCAAAGAACCTCCAAAATAAGGATTTGTAATCGCAGCTACCACGGTTCCATTTCCTTGACTAAATCCAGCAATATCAAATTCAATTTCCCATGCTGTGGCTGAACCATTTTCGGTCCAACTAAATGAAGCCGTGTTATTTGAAACAACTCCAGCCAGTAAATCTGTTGGTTTTGGACATGTAGGCATCATTTCCCAAGAAATATCATCCATATAGGTGTTATCATAAGTAGCACCAGGAACCGAACGATAAGCGATATAATCATCCGTACCTGAATACCCTGCAAAACTTACTATATACTCTTGATAAGAATTGGTTGTGGTAACCGTATCAAACGGAGTAAAGGTAGCGGTGTCATTTGGATCAGACATGGTACCAATAATAATATCATTTGCATCAGAATCCTTTGCAAAAAATACCGTTTGGTGTGTTCCAGCGGACAAATTACTCAACTCGGGAGAAACTAACATCCATACCGGATTCACATCTGAACTATTATAAAAACGAATACTTTTACTTCCTGAATAAGCATTGCTCGTTGAATTATACGATTTGATATATGCAGAAGTACTTGATGCAAAATATAAATCTGACCAACATAAAGGTACATTAGGAACGGTTACACCTTCAAAGTCCTCTGAAAATGAAGAAACAGCTGCACATGTAGTAGTGAATGTGAAAGGTCCTACCCATGCCGATTGATCACCAGCGGAACAATATGCTCTAACATAGTAATCGTAAATAGTTGATGAATTTAATCCAGAAATTGTAACCGAATCAGAAGTTAATCCTGCATTGGTTGCCGTTCCAGTTGGAGTACCTCTAGTTGGTACAATTTCCACATCCCAAGTAGATGCGGTACCCATTTCAGACCAAAATAAATCTGCCCCTACGGTAGTTTCATTTGAAGTCATTAAAGAACTTGGTTCGATACAAGTTGGTATTGCCTCAACGGTCATGTTATCTATATATAGGTAATACCCATCCAATCCACCAGTTGGGATATAAAATGCGATATGTACGTTCCCTGAATATGAACTTAAATCAATAATATGTTCCGCATAAGTTGTGATTGTAGCGGTATCCACTAATAAAGTATCCGTAAAATCAGCTGGATTAATACCTGTAGTTGAAATCAAAACTTTATAATCATTTGGTTCAAAAGCACTTCTTGCTCTATACCAAAATCGTAGTCTATCATTTCCTGTTAAGGTAATGGAAGGACTGATCAAATAATCATCATTTGCACCCGAGTTATAGTCGGTATACATTGTTACACTTTGGTCACCTTCGTAAGTATAAGAAGAACTCGTATTTATTGCCCATGTATCATTATCCGTATTATTATTAATTACGGTCCAACAACCAAACGTAGAAGAAGTACTATTAAACCCTTCTTGAAATGGTACGTTAAATGTATTACATAAAGTATTGAATGAAAATGGTCCAGACCAGTTAGAGGAGTCATTTGCCCCACAAGCGGCTCTTACATAAAACTCATAATTCGTATTTGCTGTGAACGTACTAATTGAATATGGATTGGTGGTATTAGCCGTGGTAATATTATTACCAGAACCAAGAGTAAACCCAGCCGTATCCCATTCTAATTCCCATTGTGTAGCAGATCCTGCTTCCGTCCAACCCAGAGAGGCCGAAGTGGTGGCAATATTTGTAGCCGTTAATGCACTAGGTGCCGGACAAGAAGGAGGCGTAAATCGGTAAACTTGACCCGTTGCAGGTTTCGTGTTTAAATTTGCCGTTTCCGAAGTTGAACTAGCTAAAGGTGCCGTTCCGGTACCATCTAAAGATAAAAAAGAGGAAACCCCAGTTATTCCAATTGACGCTGAACCAGAAGACACGGCTCCTGATTCTTGACGGTAATGAAACTCAACCAAATTGGAAGTTTCGTATAACTTAACCTGAAAAGAAATTACGGGAGTAGAAGAATTATATCTCCATTCCCAGTTTTTCCATTCAAATGTAAAAACTCGGTTTGGAGCAATTCCAGTTGTTGCATAACTAGCATAAGATACCCCGCCAGTAGCACGCCCATCGTGATCATCCCATAAAGGAGCAATTAATGGTCTTGACGCTGCCGCAACTAAATCTAAATTATTCCCTGTTTGATTGCTGGTTCCATTGCCAAAGGAAACAAAACCATTGGAGGATGCTTTTAAAGAATCAAATGCGACCCCATCAAACGTAAATGTAAATCCAATAGGTAGTTTCCCACTGAGGTAAGAATCCGCTTCCACACCCGAAACATTTGTTCCTGCAGTAAGCTCATTGAAGGTTCCAGCAACAGCCGTAAAAGCATAACTAGAAGCTTGAGAGAATCCTCCCAAGTTAATTGCACCTATAATCGCAATTAGTAATGTAATTTTTTTCATTGATAAAATTTTAATTTATAATTAGTTGAGAATGGTTATCAATGTTCATGGGTGAATATTGATAGTTTCGAATACCTCGAATTGTGATTTTGAATTGCCTATTTAGGCGAATGGAATACTTTAATAATTAAGATATTGGAATGTAATAATCGCCCAAAATTTAACCCCTTATTTTTTTTGAAAAAATTTTTGCCAAATCTAGCCTGAAAGAACCTATTAGTCAAACATATTTATGTCAAAATAGCGCCTTATTTTTTTCGCAAGCCCCTAAAACCAACTAACCACCTCATATTCAATAAAATCCCCTATCATAAAACTACAGAACGGCCACTCCTTAAAAAACAGGCTTTATTTTCGTTAAATAGGACAAAATCCACCCATAAATATCCTAAAAAAAAGGTTCCTCCCCCCCAGTATTTCAACTCATTTTTTTTTGGGGAAAGGCTAAAAAAAACGCACCTAGATTTAATCAAACCATTAGTGGTTCAATCACTTAAAAAAAAAACATATTCCATTAAAACAAAACCATCAAAGTTAAAATCATGACTTCTGTAAAATTTATTTTCTTTTCAATTACATACAGATAATTACCCCCGAAAAGGGAAAAGTATAGCCCTCGTTTCAAATCGGGGTTCCTTAAAAAAAATGAATATAACCTACGAGTATTTAGGCTATTTATTTAATGGGAAGGAATTATTAAAGGCAGGTTACGTTTTATATGTTAGACCAAAATGGCCAAATTTTCGATTCAATTAAAACCAACATCGTGGCGCTAATCCTTTTGCGCAGTCTTTATTAGTAATTACCCTACTCTCCTTTTAGCTTTACCTGAGGAGATGATTTATTTGAGTTTAATGAATTTATTTTCATAACTACCTTTTCAAAGCATGAAATTTAGGGCATAAAAAAAGGAGCTGTTTCCAATGAAACAGCTCCTTTTACTAAAAGTTTGGTGTAAATCTATTTGATCACAAATTGTTTCACAACAACTTCACCATTGGCTTCAAATTGAACTAAATAAGAACCCGTTGCTAAGTTAGAAACATCAAATGTTTCCATATAGCTACTTCCATTTACGGCAATGTTTTGAGTCATGACTACTTGACCAGAAATGGTTAAGAAGCTCACTTTTACATTACCTACATTTTCCATGTTTGATAACTCAACAGTAACTTGATCTACTGCTGGGTTAGGATACATTTTCAAAGAAGTAACCGTAAGCTCACCCACACTCACCGGAGCAAAAGTTACCATAACGGTATCTGTACCTTCACAACCCTCATTATTGGTTGCAATTACACTGATAGAACCTTGAGTATTACGTCCTACCTCGTAGGTTTGAGTAGTGGTTACATTATCACTCCATAGGTAAGAAGTAAATCCTGAACCTGCATCTAAGGTATAGGTATCCACTCCATCTGCCCAGATATTGGTATCCAGTCCTAAATCTACTAAAACTGGCGCTTTAGTCGAAATAATAGCTTCATCTGTACCTACACAACCCATGGCATCTTCTACGGTTACACTGTATGTCATAGTTCCAACGGGAGTACCAGAAACATCTAGAGTTTGCATATTAGTACCATTATTCCAAAAGTAAGACGTAAATCCTGCTCCTGCATCTAAGGTATAGGCAGCACCATTACATAAAGAAGTATCACTTCCCAAATTAACAACTATGGCTGCTGCACCAGTTATTTCAACAGAATCGATGGCCAAACAACCATTAGCATCCATCACCACCACAGAATAATCAACTGCACCCAATGTAGAAACAGTCATACGTGTTTGTGAAGTGGAAGCATCATTCCAGATATAAGAGGAAAAAGTACCAGCATCTAAAGAGAACGTTTCTCCATCACATACGGTGGTATCATTTCCTAGATGAACCGTTGGCATAACAAAACCTGTAACGGTAATTACATCACTTCCTTCACAACCATCTGCATCTTCAACGGTAACCGAATAATTAACGGTACCTAGAACGTACGAAACTGCTCTGGTTTGCAAAGCTGAAGCGTCATCCCAAGAATAGGAAGAGAATGTACCCGCATCTAAAGTTAACGATGAACCGTCACAAATTGACGTATCGTTACCTAAAGATACGATAGGACTTTGCGTACCATCTATAATGGTAACACTTGCAGTAGCGGACTCACTATTTACATCTGTAACCGTTACCGTATACGTACCTGCTGCAATTCCGGTAATTGAAGCTGTTGTTGCCCCATTACTCCAAGAATAAGTATAAGGAACAGCTCCACCCGTAGCAGAAGCCGTAGCTCCACCATCCGAACCACCAAGACAAGTTACATTGCTATCTACACTAGAAGTAGCATCTATCATACTTTTTACGGTAACTTCATCTATAACGTTTCTATAACCATAATTATTTATCCCTTCAAAAGCGATTTGATAAGTGGCAGAAGCATTTGGTAATAATACAGATTGATACGTCCAGGAATTTACACTGGAAGAATCAGACCAAATCTCCGTCCAAGTTCCTGTACTAGAAGTTCGGTACATTAATCTAGTATAATTCTGATCACCTGCCCATTCTTCTTGCGCATAATAAAATGAAATTCCAGGATTAACAACACCTGTTAAATCAAATATTGGAGAAGCAAGTTTAGTAGTTGGCGAATTTGTTCCAGAGGCTGAAACAAAAAGTGCATTTTGAGAACCAGCAAATGCAGAAGTAATTGAACCACCGATAGCACCCGAACCAAGAGACCAGTTTCCTGCTCCTACAACATAAATATTTGACCAACATCCAATTGTAGTAGATGTTGATTCAAACGTTTCTAGGAAAGGAAAAGAAGTTACAATGTTACACGTAGTACTAAAAGAATACGGACCCACCCAAGTAGACTGAACAGAACCACAATTCGCACGTACATAATAATCGTAAGACGTAGCAGAAGCTAACGAAGTAATAGTCACAGAATCAGAGGATACTAACGCATTTGTTGGCGTTCCTGTTGGAGTTGTTCCCGCAGTAACAATTTCTAAATCCCATGCCGTAGCCGTACCTTGCTCATTCCAATATAAATCCGCTCCTGAAGTCGTTTCATTGGTCGCATTTAGACCTGAAACAGGTAAACAACTTGGTGATAGGTAAACCGCAATATCATCTAAAGAGATATACCAAGGGGAAAAATTCATATATCCTTTAATCCCAATATAATAAACCCCGGAAGAGGATGGCGTAAAAACACCTGTAATTAGTTGGTAATTATCATCAATACCTGTTGGGCCAACAATGGTATTGGTCATTGATGCAGCGGTATTTGAAGAACCATAAGCTATGGTTACATTCGAATTAGATGTTACTGAACCGTCTTGTCTTGCATAAACGTCAGCCGTATAGCTGGTCCCAGAAACCAAAGTAACAGGAATAAACATCCAATCCTCATTTCCATAACCTACAACTGCATTAAAACTTCCTGTTCTTGGAGCTCTATTGTAAGTAGTAAACGTTTCATTAACAGTCCATTTACCCGAACCCGTTACACTTTCCTGAGAAATACAACCTGCAACTTCCGTATTGTGGGTATACCCACTTTCAAAACTTTCCGCAAATGGAATTGAGTAGGCGTTACAAAGAGTCATAAAACTAAATGGACCGACCCAAGTAGACTGGGCAGAACCACAATTAGCACGCACATAATAATCGTATGACGTTGCAGAAGCTAACGAACTAATAGTCAAAGAATCAGAGGATACCAAGGCATTTGTTGGAGTACCAGAAGGAGTTGTTCCCGCAGTAACAATTTCTAAATCCCATGCTGTTGCAGTACCTTGCTCATTCCAATATAAATCCGCTCCTGAAGTCGTTTCATTGGTCGCATTTATTCCTGAAATAGGTAAACAGCTTGGTGATACATAAACGGCAATATCGTCTAAAGAGATATACCAAGGTGAAGAGTTCATATATCCTTTAATCCCGATATAATAAATCCCGGAAGAGGATGGCGTAAAAACACCTGTAATTAGTTGATAATTGGCATCAATACCTACTGAACCAACAATGGTATTGGTCATTGCTGCAGCGGTATTTGAATTACCATAAGCTATAGTTACATTCGAATTAGATGTTAATGAACCATCTTGTCTGGCATAAACGTCAGCAGTATAACTAGTTCCAGAAACCAGGGTAACTGGAAAAAACATCCAATCCTCATTTCCATAACCTACTACAGCATTAAAACTCCCTGTTCTTGGAGCTCTATTATAGGTGGTAAACGTTTCATTAACGGTCCATTTTCCCGTACCGGCAATACTCTCTTGAGAAATACAACCTGCAACTTCTGTATTGTGTGTATACCCACTTTCAAATCCTTCCGAAAATGGAATGGAGTAGGCGACACAAGGAGTGGTAAAACTAAAAGGACCAGCCCATGTACTTACACCAGAACCTCCACAATCAGCTCTTACATAAAATTCGTAGGTGGTATTAGCTGTTAAACCAGTTATAGAATGAGGGTTTGTGGTTGATCCTGTTATGGTAGGAGAACCCGTAGCTGTAAACCCAGCGGTATCCCATTCAATATCCCAAGTGGAAGCCGATCCCGTTTGGGTCCAACCTAAATCAGCTGATGTTGCATTCAAATTGGTCACCACCAGGGCAGATGGAGCTGTACATGATGGACAAACGGCCGCTGTTCCATAATGAAACCCAGTTGAAGGTCCCGAACTAGAGACTCCAGTAGTGTACAAACTTGTACCTGATGGGTCAAATAATTCAAATGAGATTTCATCATTATAGAAATCCTGAGTTAAATAGTTCAAATTGATCGTATCTCCTGTAGAAACAGAGATGGAGATGGTATTGGTTAAACCAGTAGCTAAAGTCACCGTATCCACAGTACTACCGTAGGTAACTTCCAGTTCACCGGTACCCCAACCATCCCCATAGGTATCATCTAATTGCAGAGAGTAATTACACTGTGCATTCGCTGATGCTCCAATAAATAGAGTCAACACCAACGTGAATAAAATTTGTATATGTTTTTTCATTGATAATTTTTTAATTTATAATTAGTTTAGGATGGTTACCAATGTTCATGGGTGAATATTGATAGGTTCGAATAATTCGAATAGGTGGTTCCCTCAAATGGAACTTATTAGAAATAGGTTATTTTAAATTTGATTTTTTCTCACGCACAAATTTTTTTCATTAATTATTAAGTATGTAGTATGTAGTATATGGTCTAATCTAAATTAGCCGTTCAAAACTAGCCCTATAAGTAATAGGTGTCAACCCCTTATCAATAAATATTTTATGGAGAAAAACCCTAAAAAAAATCACTAAAATTGAAACTAATTTCCCATAGACACCCAACCCTTAACCAACCTATAAAAAACCGATATCATCCTAGAATTAAAACCTAATAATTACGCCTTATAATTCGTTGAATTTTTTAATATTCATCAAAAATATCGGATTCATTTCAAAAAAAAAGAAGGCCTAAGACGTCATTTTTTGATTTATTTGTACATGGAATTAAACGGACGTAATTTAATCGGGTATCAAGAGTATTCTAATGGAAACTCCACCTTCCAAACTATTCATCCTACCTCACTTGAGCTATTACCCACCCTTTTTTCTAATGCTACGTTTGAAGAAACAGATAAAGCTGTTCAACTCGCTAGTTCTGCTTTTGAAATGTACGCATCCACAACAAGAAATCAGCGGATTAAATTCTTTCAAGCCATACATCACCATATTCTAGATTTAGGTAGTGATCTTATGGACATATTTCAGGAGGAATCTGGTTTAAGCTTTCAAAGAGCGGTTGCCGAACGAACCCGGACATTAGGCCAAATCCAACTTTTCATAGAAATAATAGAAAAGGGCGATTGGATGAAGGCCTCCATTGATTCCCCCCTTCCAGATCGTAAACCCATTCCAAAACCAGATATTCGAAAGCAGTTGGAACCGGTAGGACCCATTGTCGTTTTTGGGGCGAGTAATTTCCCATTAGCCTACTCCACTGCGGGAGGGGATACCATTTCTGCCTTAGCATCTGGATGTCCGGTTATTGTTAAATCACACCCCATGCATGCCGGAACGGGTGAATTAGTGGCTCGAGCGATCATTCAAGCGGCCAAAGAAACCAATATGCCAGAAGGTGTATTTTCAAACTTAAATAGTAATACATACGAAATTGGCTCCTATTTGGTAAAGCACCCCCATATAAAAGCCGTAGGGTTTACGGGTAGTATAACTGGAGGAACCGCCCTAATGAAAATTGCGAATAAGCGGACGGAACCCATTCCTGTTTATGCGGAAATGGGGAGCGTAAACCCCGTAGTTGTACTACCCGAAATATTGGAATTACAAATGATCCGTACCGTCCAACAATTGGCGCAGTCTATTCGCTTAGATGCCGGACAATTTTGCACACATCCTGGATTAATTTTCACGTTGGATAGTTCGCTTTCGCACACATTTCGTACCCAATTAGCTACAGAATTAAACACCCAAAAACCGCAAGCCATGTTGCATCCGGATATTTGGAATGTTTATCAAAAAAACTCAGCTTCACATTTAGCATTTAAAGAGGTTCAAGAAATCACTACCCCTAGGGAACTAGTCAAAAACCATATTACTCCTACCCTAACCACAACCTCCGGAAAAACCTTTTTAAAAAATCCGTTGTTAGCGGAGGAAGTATTCGGTTCTTACTCCCTAGTAATTGTTTGTACGAATTTAACAGAACTTACCTCCTGTCTTGACCGTTTGAAAGGTCAATTAACAGGTTCCATTTTCGCCACTCCAAAGGAGTTAATTTCAAAGAGAATTTTAATCCAAACATTAAAATCTAAAGTGGGAAGACTCATTTTTAATGGGGTACCCACTGGCGTGGAGGTATGCCAATCCATGCACCATGGAGGCCCCTATCCGGCCACATCACACAGTCATTATGGAGCGGTGGGACATGAAGGAATATTGCGGTGGACACGCCCGGTAAGTTATCAAAACTGGCCGGATGAATTGTTACCAAAAGCACTTCAAAACAGTAACCCCATGGATATTATGCGTACTATTGATGGA
The DNA here is from genome assembly GCA_913062955.1 of uncultured Flavobacteriales bacterium. Taxonomy (GTDB): domain Bacteria; phylum Bacteroidota; class Bacteroidia; order Flavobacteriales_G; family Salibacteraceae; genus CAJXZP01. Next base: position 11,915 of record CAJXZP010000073.1, read on the forward strand.
GAATGGAGCCACAAAAAACTAGCATGAAAATACGCCCTAAAAAACGGGTTTTAATAGGCATATTGCTTATTATTTTATTAGGATTTGGGATACTCAATTTTGTAGCTGCCTCACACGCTTCCAAATTTACCCACTTTAAAAACAATAATCTAAACCAAAGCTATACCCAGAAAAATCAAGTTTCATTTAGCCAACTGATTTTAGGTATCGATTTATCTAAACCCCTAAATGATAGTATAGATTTAGACTTTGTGGAAGTGGACACCATCATTGGAATTGAAAACCTGGAGATTTGGCGTTTAAACATGGAGCCTTCGTTGGGTGTGGTAGCACTTTTTCATGGATATCATGCGACCAAAAGTTCACTTTGGCCAGAAGCTTTGGCTTTTTACCGTATGGGATATTCCGTAATTTTAGTGGATTTTAGATCTTCCGGAAACTCCACGGGAAACACGTGTACCCTCGGTTACTTTGAGGCGGAGGATGTGAAGTCTACCTACGACTATTGTCGAGAAAATTATCCTGACAAAAACATATTTCTATATGGTTCATCTATGGGTGCTGCAGCTATTGCCCGATCGGTGGCACAACTCAAAATTGAACCCGAAGGTATTTTACTTCAGAGTTCATTTCCGAGTATGTTAAGTGCGGTACAGCAAAGATTTAAAATGCAGGGAATCCCCCCGTTTCCCTCCGCTCAACTCGTTACCTTCTGGGGGGGATATTTAAATGGTTTTAATGCATTTAGGCATAACCCCGTAGAATACGCTCCATACATTACTTGCCCTACTTTAGTGATTCATGGCCTGTTGGACGACCGGGTGAGTTATGAAGAATCGAAGCACATATATACCCAAATTTCTGGGCCCAAACAACTGGCTGTATTTGGAAATTCCGGACATGAATCCATCCTAAACAAGGAAGAAGCAAATTGGATTTATTTAGTGACCAATTTCATGGAAACCCACAATCATTAAGTTACATTTGAGCCTTTCAAAATAAAAAATCATGTTAGACTTTTCGACCGTTATTTTCAACGATTTAGCAATTCACCGGGTAGGTAATAAACATAATGAAGAAGATTTTTATATCTCTCCTTCTACCTTTACGATGACGGAGGGTCTGAATTTATTGATGTTGGACTATTTCATAAAACCGTTTATGAAGGTAGAAGATTCGTATCAATTTGCCCATGAGGTAGACTTGTCCTATAATGAGTTAAATGGTATTTGTAAGGAAATCTTTACAGATCCATCTTCTTTGTATATCAACTCGGTAAAAATCCTAAAGCATTTACACGAACAAAGCGCGCATCCACATATAAAAACGGGAGATGTATTTGTGGCCCATTTTACGGATATTCTTTTCCATGACAAAATGGTTCAAGCCGTAGGTATCTTTAAATCGGAGAATAAAAAGTCCTTTTTAGAAGTGGAAGATAAGGAAGCTGGATTAGAAATCGTGGAGAAACATGGGATTGATATCAAAAAACTAGATAAGGGAGTTTTCATTTTTGATATAGAACAAGACCAGGGATATCGCGTTTGTACCATTGATAGCAACAACTATGATACAGAGTACTGGATGAACGAATTTTTGGGTATTAAAGCTATTCAAGATGAAGTTTTTCACACCAAAGAATACGTAAATCTTTGTCAAGGGTTTGCCCAAGAGGTCATTCACGAACAAGATAATAAGACCGAAGAAATTAACTTTTTGAATAAATCGATAAAATACCTGGAACATAATGAAGATATAGATATCGAACAGTTTAAGGAGGAAGTTCTGGTAGACGAAAATCGTAAAAAGGAATTTGATCAATACAAAAACATGTATGAAGATCAAAATAACGTGGCTATTCCAGACGCATTTCATGTTTCGCAACCGGTATTGGAGAAACAAAAAAAGAAAATTAAAAACGAAATAAAATTAGATACCAATATCCAAATTAAGGTATCCGTAGATAATCCAGATTCCACGGATCGTTTTATTGAAAAAGGGTACGATCATGAACGGGATATGAATTTTTATAAGATTTATTTCAATAATGAATTATAATCTAAGTATCCGCCCGAAAAAACCTTTCTTCTTAGGTAATTCATGCACAAGTGTTTCCTGAAAAGAAAATCGCGTGTAATATTTGTTAGCTTTATTTTTCTCCTGAATAAAAAACAGGTCTAATGCTTTTGCTATTTGATAGGTTTCTTCCAGTGGGTCTTCCATTTCTCCCCTATAAGCTTGGTCTACACATTGGCATAATTCGGATCCTGGAAAAGCATGATCCATGGCGTTGAGAAACGATTTATTCCAAACTTGTGTAAATTCTCTTCCATCCCTAATTCTCTTATTTTCTAAAAGGTGAAAATTCATGGCTTTAAAAAACTCAAAGTGACTTTTCAAGAATTTTTTATTATCCATACAAAATTCAAATAAATTCCACTTCACAGAATAGGGAATTACATGGTTGTATTTATCCTTATTAAATTTAATTTTAGCCGGTAAGGTATTTTTATTCTTCTCATTAAATTTATCCAAACAATAATCATATAGCGCAATATCCAGAGCATTTTTTTCAATAATTAACTCTTTTATTTCCTCGGTTACGTCCGATAAATCAGGCCTTCGAAAGGTAATTCGTTTCACTTCGATTTCCTTTTTCCATGTGAGTCCGGTTTCGTTAGAGAAATATTGTAACGACTTTTCAAATTGTTCAAAAATCCCAACATGAATTGGAATTTCATCAATGGCATCTAACACATCATCCAAGTCCGATTCTCGAACTTGAGAGGTGGAATACAAGCGTTTTCCCTTTAAAAAATTTAATACGCCATTGGCGGTTTGTGTGGACCGAATAAAGGTTTTAAAATCTTTGGGTTTATTCAGAATGAGATTCATAAAAACCGGTTTATCTTTCATAAAATAATACTCCGAAATAACTCTATCCACGGGATTACGAAGCATGGTAATAATTTGATATTCCTTATATTTATCAAAACATTCCGGGTCAAAAATATCCCCTGCATTTGACATACCGGATTCACCAAGGATATGACGGTAATTAAAATCAGGTTTAGTTTGCCAAAAAGAGTTGTTCATGGCCGAATTTACCGTTGTTCCACCCGTTTTTAAAGGGTGAACAAATATGATTTCATTTTTCAAATTATCTTTTGTTTATTATTACTCCTATTTCGGAGTTGTAAGTAAATCTTTTTCAAAGAGCACTTGTCTCAAAGCCAATTCCACCAATTTACCAGTCTCTGCCGATTGCGAATGTACCAGAACCCGAAGCAAAGATCCTGTTTCATCCAAGTCCACTACTTCTACCTTAACAGATTGGGTCAGCATGGTATATGGAATTTGCAAGGTTTCTACCTTCAATTTTTTAACCGCAACTGCCACGGGGATATCCGGTTTGAATTTAAAGTTAATGGATATCATTTCACTTTTCAACTCTTGTTCCAGTTTACGTACTTTAAAATCGTTTAGGTTTCGATAAGAAATGAACGCCAAGTCACCACTCTCTAATCGGATATTCACGCCTCGAAACCCTAGGGCCATAATCACTCCTGTATACTGATCGTTCGTTAAAAAATCACCGGGTTCTATTCTATTTTCAAACTTCACCACTAAACCATTAATGATATCCCGCCAATATTTACCCCCAATCACTAAAATCACAGCCAACATCACTAAAGTCACCAAAAAGCTATTATTTAGCATATAGATCAATAACAGAAACCCAGTGAATATCCAAACAGAAGTAGAAATACGCGCCCCCGAAGCTTCAATTTTCCGGTTCCAGTCTTCGGATTTAACCAACACAAACAAATAACGCTTAAGCAATTTCAAAATCACATAAATAGCACCAATCACAAAGACTACTGTCAACAATACTTGCACAGGAAGAACCGTAAACCTGATAAAATCTAATTCTTTCATTCTAGGTTTTTTAAATAATTCTGTTTTTTTAGCTCCTCAATAATCGACTTACTTACCGAAGGTTCAATAGTGAAGGTATTTAATCCCACTTCCTTAATCATCTTGGTATATTTTAATTCCTTGATGACTCCATTTACGGTGGTTTTATCTTGTAAATGGAAAATTTCAAATATATTCTGTAAATGCAAACGGTCATGTAACACTAAATGGGTTAATAGTACTGACCACGAACCCGGTATCACAATCGGAATTTTATACTGGAAATCGGATTTTACAAAAACGGTTTCCTCCTCAAATTTCTCTATACTAGCCAACCATCGAATCATAGCTACACCCACATTTCCATTTGCTTGATTCCCAAATTTTGCAAAATGCTTCACTAACTCACGCTCAGAAGGAACCCGCTCAGGCCTTTTTGAAAAACGAATACCTACCCCAGATAGCTGGTGTCTTTCCAACATCAAAACCGCTAATTCGGATTGATTAACGGGAGGTAAAATAATAGTAGCCGAAAGAATATTATCCAAGCGGGTCACTTGTCTCACCAAGTCATACGCAAAATTATTCATCGTTAAAATGAACTTATGACGTTCTCCAAATTGATCAATAACCTTCACCAACTGGTCGATATGCTTTCCTCCCCCACTTTTACGCAACCACCATAACTCCAATTTATTAAAGACAAAAACACTTCCTTCTGGAAGCGTATTAAGAATTTTAGTGAAATCCCCTTCTAAGTTAGTCACCCTTTGAAAGGCTTCTAACAAGGATGTCTCTTTTTTCACTCCCATCCCAGGAGGTAAAACACGAAATATTTGGTGGGCATTAATTTCCTGGATAACCGATTCTGCAAAATGAGATTTTCCACCAAGAGGTTCACTAATAATCAGTAATGCACCCACTTCATTAGGACCCAAGGCAGAAACAGCCTGTTCCAATTCAAAATCTCTTTTAACCGAAAGCTGTTTATTAAACATTTGTTTGCCTGCAAATAAGTGACGGTAATAAGTAGGTAAGCTCTCCTTAACCTCCGAACGAATGTTATTTTCTTCCACAAATGTTTTAAGCATTTTTCGCTTATTCACCAGTGTTTTGTTCCGATCATTGAATTCAGCCATTCGCAGCTGATGCTGCTTCTTTTTAAGTTCAAATACCGAAGTAGACACCCATTTATTTACAACTTCATAATAGTGCTGAATGCGTTCATAAACACCTATGTACCCCTGTTTTATATGGACAAAACGACTTAAACCGGAAGAAGTATGTTGCAATTCGGATATACTTAATTTGTGAGTTAAATCGGCAAATTGTTTATCCAAAGCATTTAAGAACTCGGCTTCGGTACGATTAATATCCTCATTCA
>CAJXZP010000074.1 GCA_913062955.1 uncultured Flavobacteriales bacterium
TCTTGATTTACTCATTTGTTATGTAAATTTAATCTTTATGAGCTTAACTTACTGTCCAGTCAAATGTAGCAGTTCCAAACCCTTGGAGTTAGATTCGTTTATCCTAATTGAAAAACGAAACGTAGATTTTGTATTGGATTTCGAGATCTCACAGGGGGTCATTTATGCATTGATCAGAAGGGGGAATAAACGGTTTGTAAAATGCTATGACCTAGAAAAAACGTGGTTGCATACCCGAGAAGAATCCAAAGATGTGACGGGTTTAAAAAAGGATTGCTTTGGTAATATTCACGTGGTATCTGATTATAATGTGGCTCAAATTTTTGCAACCCCAGAAGAAATACTTACGATAGAGACTTATTCGATAGCCGCATTTGAAAGCCAGATAGAACCGTGTAAAGTTTCGGTAGATAATAGAATTGTGGTCGCTAAACATAGCCAGCATAATAAACACGTTATGTTGGATTTATACCACGATAAATCAAAAACGCAATTGGCCAATATTTGGGATAGAGATGGGGCTAGAACGGCAGCGTCTTATTACAATGATATCATTCGATTGTATTATTTAAATGTTCCGGATGGACAAAATATTATTGAAATCGGAGTATGGGATGGCGATTTGGTGAAGCTGGCCGTTCCCGTGGCTATTTGGGATGAAAAAGGGAGTATTTCATCTGTGTCTCATTCCATTCAGATCGTGCATTGGTATCTACATATTTCGGCCAAACCCTTATACTGTCCAGTATTTGGTTGGGGGGATAATTTGCATTTGTTTGATTTTTTTAATGGTCAAATAATCCAATATGATTTGGAGGGAAGTCCACTGAACACCACAGATATTAGTTTTCAGGAAGATAAAAACTGGTTGGAGAATGTCGTGTTTGATGAGGTGAATCAGGTGTTTTATACTACGTATCAAATAAAAAGCACGTATGTTTTATTGGAGATAGAAATGGAAACCGGTTTGCTAAGAGAAGTGCAATCCATTTGTAAAGCGTGTTATCCCGAAAACATTCAAGTATATGGCGGGGAAATGTTTTACCTATATGATTTCAAAATCCGAAGGGTGTTTCTTAATAATATGAAAAATCAAACCGAATAATTTGTTCTTAGGTGCCTGTAATGTTGTTCATGTGGTGTTTCATGCTAAGCTCGAACTAAATGGATCTTTCTTTATGGAGATAAAGGGCGTCTATTAGAAAAAAAATATGTGGACTTGGAGGACGAGTTACATCGCCTCAAATTCCATTCCCATAATATCCGTAAAATGCCCTTTAAGTTTTTCTTTAACTTCATTCATGTCTAGTTCTCTACCTAATTCTCGCTGCATAGAAGTCACATCTTTGTCTGTAATCCCGCAAGGAACAATGTTTCCAAAATAACCTAAATCTGGATTTACATTTAAGGCAAAACCATGCATACATACCCAGCGAGAGGTTTTTACGCCAATGGCACAAATTTTTCGTTCTTGGGGAGTTCCTGGTTCTATCCAAACACCGGTATATTTTTCAAAACGTTGCCCGTCAATGCCGTAGTCCGCGCATAAACGAACCACTGCTTCTTCAATGTTTCGAAGGTAAAGGTGAATGTCTGGAGCAAATTGGTCTAAATCTAAAATAGGATAACCCACCACTTGACCGGGTCCGTGATACGTGATATCACCTCCACGATTGATTTTATGAAAAGTAGCCCCTTTTTCCTTTAATCCTTTTTCGTCTAAAAGTAGATTGTCTAACGAACCACTTTTACCCAATGTATATACATGTGGATGTTCCACATATAAAAAGTAATTTTCTGGAGGATTCGCCTCCGGATTGTTTCTGGTTTCTAGTTTTTGGGCCACACTTTTATCAAACAAAACCGCTTGGTAATCCCAAGCTTCTTGGTAACCTAATTCTCCTAAATCTTTGAATAAAACTTTTGGCATGGGGATCTTTTTTACGGGAATTTTATTTTGCTAATTCGGCTTTCAAGAAATTGATAACCTCAATTTCCATGACATCTACCTCATTGATTTCACTTAAATGCATCGAAACCCAATCTTCAAAATGTACATGGTAAAAAGTACGTGCGATCTTAGAATCGCCTTTACTCCAAATTTCAAAAATCTGTTGGGTGTGACGTGAAATTATGTTTTTGTTAATTTCGATACGTTGTTGATTTTTAGTGCTGTCATCATCGTTACGTAAAATAATAACCGACATGTTTTCATTTCCTCCAGCCCAGCCGACCAATTCATTGTGGTTCATTTCTGGAATGACATGATGCCAACATAACATCTTTGAGTTTTCATTTAATTGTTGCCGAAATCGAGTGGCTACGCCATCATACCCAGCGGCACAATAAATAATAGGCATCGTACCTGCAATTTCCTCCGCAATCACTCTCGATTCTGAAATAGTGGTTTCTTCTTCTCTATCCAATAATTCAATCGTTGCTTGGATTTCTTTTTCAATAGCAATGGTGGTAATTCCGTAATGGTTGAGCAAAAACAATTGTGAGACTACTGAATAGGCAAATTGGGAACGGGGAGGATTTCCACCTACCAATACAATTTGATTTAACTGATGTTCTTCCGCAAGCGCTTTCGCTCTTCCTCCTGAGGTGATAATAGCCACTTCAGCCCCTGTTGCAATGGCTGCTTCAATGACATTAATAGTTTCTTCGGTATTACCTGAATAGGTGGATCCCAGAACTAAAGTATCCTCATTTACCCAAGATGGTAAGTCGTAGGTCTTGTTAACCACAACTGGAACGCTCACTTCTGTGGCCAATTGAGAGGTAACCGTACCCCCAATTCCAGAACCGCCCATACCGGTAATCAATACATTTTTGAATGTTTTTGAATTCGATGTGAGTTTGGCATTTTTTCCAATAATTAAAGCATCCGCTAAATGTTTGGAGAAATCTTGAATAAGCGTTTTCATGATGTTTGTTTTGCAGCCGCAAATGTAACCCAATAGTAAATAACTCCCTACAGTTCTTCTTTTAATAAGAAGTAGGCGTGATGGCCTTAGGTATAATTACGTGTTTTGTAGATTCAGGTGTGTTTTTCACTGTAAATCAGTCCTTATGCAAATAAATTGTCGTCCAGATAAAATATATGCAGTATGCTTAAATCAAAAATTTTAACGTTTGTTTTCCTACTCAGTCTAACTATTTTGGTTTCTCTGTGTGCAAATAGAATAATTCCTGGTTCATTGGAGGAATCAACAATCCTTCCTTTGCCGAGTTCTATTGGTTTAGATAAGTATGAAACTCTTTTGTATGCGTTTTTGGATAATAACGAGTATAAAAAATTGAAGTGGCATCATGATAAAACGATTCGGAATACAGGACCCTATATTAATGATGTTTATTATGGAACCCATCCGGCAGTCCTTATTTATTATTCGCCAGAAGTATATACATGGCTAAAAAATAACCGCGAAGGCGAGATTCCTGACGGGGCTATGATCATTAAGATAATGTACGATCCCCCTGCGCAGCGGTACGCAAATTTAAGTCCGGAGGCCATTTTAAATCTAGAAAGTGATAGCAATGCATTGGAAGGTTGGACGGTGATGATTAAGGATAAAAATGGTTCTCGAGATGGTTGGTTTTGGAGTTATTACGGTCGAGGGCAGGAAGTGGATCAGCTCAATAAGCATCCATTCGATTATCCCAATTCTGGTTTTGGAAATTACTGTGTGCGTTGCCATGCTTCGGCCAATGGAGAATTTACTTTTTCTAGTCTGACCAATATTGAAGGTGAAGAGGGAGAGCCGATCACCTATTATGTAGATGATTCCTGGAGAGATAATTCGCCAGATGAAGGATATGTTTCCACTCACGAGTTGTTAGCCAAGGGAATGCCGGAGGAATTTGCTTTAAAGTCATTACATGCCCCTAAAGAATACATTAATCAAAGTTTTCTAGATGCGTTTGGATCTAAAAATCTGGTCGCTAAACAGGACGTGAAAGTGTTTCCTCCCGAAACCTACGATCATGTGGTGGCTAGTCCAGCGCCTATGAAACGACAATTTTTAACATCCGACCAATGCCTTTCATGTCATGATGGGCAAACGGGTAATTTTCTACCTAATATGGTGGTGGATTATTATGGGGAGAAACAAAATGTGTCTCCTTATGGAGAATGGCGATGGTCAATGATGGGACTCGCAGGTAGAGATCCTATTTTTTATGCGCAATTGGAAAGTGAAAAAGCCATTCATGATCAAAATAATTTACCCAATGTCATTGAGGATATCTGCTTTAGATGTCATGGGGTTATGGGGCAGCGTCAGTTTCATATAGATAATCCTGAAAATGATGCGTTGTTTAAAGAAGAATACGTTTTCCAATACGGATACGAAAAACCGGAAGGGGAGGTAGGTGCTTTGGCAAGAGATGGTATTTCATGCATGAGCTGTCATCAAATAATTGATGATAAGGGTCCTCTTAAAGATATTGAAACCGGAATGTTTAAGATTTCTGAACCCGGTAAGATTTTTGGGCCGTTTAAAAATCCTCCTGTGCATGCCATGGAAGAGGCGTTGGGTTTAACGCCAACACATAGTGAGTATGTGAAATCGTCCCGATTATGCGCCAGTTGTCATACCATTAATCTACCGGTTTACAATGATCAAGGGGATTCTGTAGGTTCGCATTATGAGCAAGCAACCTATTTGGAATGGGTGAATAGTGCGTATCAAAATGAGTATTTACCCATAGGTGAAAATTCAACCTCCTGTCAAGATTGTCATATGCCTAAGGCATTCCCCTTAAACTCCGGGAATGCTTTGGATTTCAAGATTGCAAATATTCAAGATCAAGATTATCCGGAGTCAGATCACTTAGTAGAGAGAGAACTGGTTACTTTGGAAAATAGAAATGGCTTTAGTCGGCATACGCTGTTGGGAATTAATATATACGGACTGGAAATGTTTAATCAATTTGATGATATTCTTGGCGTACGGAAAACGGATTACATGACAGGATTGGATAATGGGTTGCCTAATGCCATTAATAACGCCAATCGTTTGGCGAAACAACATAGTGTGAAAGTGTCTATTGTGGATTTAAATTATGAGGGTGCCCATTTAAAGGCTCGAGTAAATGTAACCAACTTGGTTGGGCATCGTTTCCCTTCCGGAGTCGGATTTAGAAGAGCGTTTTTGCAGTTGGCAGTTATCCATCCTGATGGAGATACCCTATGGGCTTCTGGACGGACCAATTCAGTGGGAGTGGTGGTGGATGAAGATGGCCAACCTTTACCTTCGGAGTTTTTAGAGGAAAATGAAAAGGGTGAGCAACAATACGAACCCCATTATCAACTAATAACGAAACAAAATCAAGTGCAGATTTACCAAGAATTGGCCAAAAACCCAGAAGGAAAATTCACGACCAGTTTTGTAGCGATTGATGAGGTTACCAAAGATAATAGATTGCTGCCAAAAGGGTGGTCCAAAACAGGGCCTACGGGATTTGATCCCGCTTTTGTGAAGGCCACGAGCCCGCATGGAAATGCATTAAATGATGTTTTGTTTATGAGTGGCCGTGGACAGGATGCGATTGTTTATGAAATTGCTCTTTCTAAAGCGGAATTGAAAAATGGAAAAGTGGTAGCGACCCTGTATTATCAAAGTATTCCACCCTTCTATTTGAAGCAAAGATTTGAAACCGCTAAAGGCCATAACGGGGAACGATTATTTTATTTAGCGAGTCATTTAAAGACCGAAGGAACTTTCATTGAAAACTGGCGATTAGTGACCGGAATGGATGAAAAGGAAATTCCAGTTTGGTAAGACAGGAAGAGTTAAAATTAAATCCCTAAATTAGGAGTCCAAAAAATACCAATTAAAACGATTGAAATCCCAATGGAATACGTATTTTTGCAGCGAAATTAAAGGGATGGAGAAAGAGGGGTTGTCTAACCCCTCTTTTTATTATCCTTACTTTTTTAAGGAATGAAAAGTAGTTAGCGCCTGATTAAGGTGTTGATTTTTAGATGATTAAGAATGATGCAAGAATCAAATGTACGCGCCATAATTGAAGAATCCATTCAGGATACGGAAATATTTTTGGTGGATTTAAAAATAACTGGAGGGGGCAAAATCACTGTCCTTATCGATGCTATTGGAGGTCTTCCAATCACAGACTGCATGAAAGTGAGTCGTGGGATCGAGTTTAACCTAGATCGTGAAACAGAAGATTTTGAATTACATGTATCGTCCCCAGGTTTAGATAAGCCATTTAAAGTCTTTAAACAATACGAGAAAAATATTACACGTAGTATTCGGATCGTACTGGAAGATGAAGGCGTTGTTGACGCGGTGATTGTTGGGGTGGATGAGCCTAAAATTAATTTGGAGATAGAAGAGGTAATCACTAAAAGTGATGTACTCGAAGGTGTGAAAAAAGGGGATGCTTTAGAGCTAACCCAGGAAGATATTAAAGAGTCAAAAATTAATATTTCGTTTAAATAAACGGATGTAATTGTAAGAATTATGATGAATACAGATCAACTTATTGAGTCGTTTTCGGATTTTAAGGAATTCAAAAACATTGACAGGGTAACCATGATGAACATCTTGGAAGAGGTGTTTAGATCTATGATTATTAAAATGACTGGTACTGATGAGAATTATGATATAATTATCAATCCGGACAAAGGAGATATTGAGATTTGGAGAAATCGTGAAATTGTTCACAATGATGAGGTAGAGGATGAGAATAAAGAAATCTCTATAGCGGATGCCGTAAATATTGAGCCTGATTTTGAAATCGGTGAAGAGGTTGCGGAGCAGATGCAACTAGAAGATTTTGGTCGTAGAGCAGTATTGGCTTTACGTCAAAACTTGATTTCTACTATTCATGAATTAGAAAAAGATTCTTTATACAAATTATATAAAGATAGAGTTGGCGATATCCTTACCGGGGAAGTATACCAAATCTGGAAAAAAGAAGTACTGATCTTGGATGATGAAGGGAATGAGTTGATCTTACCTAAAACAGAGCAAATTCCAAGTGATTATTTCAAAAAAGGAGAAACAGTTCGTGCGGTAATTAAAAAAGTAGATATGCGTAATAACAATCCTGTTATTATATTGTCTCGTACCGCAACAGAATTCTTAGCACGTTTATTCGAACTAGAAGTGCCTGAGATTTTTGATGGATTGATTACCATTAAAAATATTGTACGTGAGCCAGGAGAACGTTCTAAAGTAGCTGTTGAAAGTTACGATGAGCGTATTGATCCAGTAGGAGCTTGTGTCGGTATGAAAGGATCAAGAATTCACGGGATTGTACGTGAGTTAAGAAATGAAAATATTGATGTGATTAACTATACGTCTAATCCTCAACTATTTATAGCACGTGCCTTAAGTCCTGCTAAAATTACCAATACGATTATCAAGGATGACGAAGCTAAGGCAGATGTTTTCTTACGTCCTGATCAAGTTTCTTTAGCTATTGGTAAAGGAGGACATAACATTAAATTGGCTAGCCGATTAACTGGATACGAAATCGATGTATACAGGGAAGAAGGAAATGACAATGAAGATGTTGGTATTGAAGAGTTTTCGGATGAAATTGATGCATGGATCATTGATGCCTTGAAAGGGGTAGGTTGTGATACTGCGAAGAGTGTATTACGTTTGTCTAAAGAGGATTTGATTAAACGTACCGATTTAGAAGAAGAAACAGTTGATGCGGTTCTAGCGATTTTCAGAGCCGAATTCGAGTAATATCGCATCAAAATGATTTAGTTTATATTAATTTGCCACCAAAATAACTTTCCATAATATGGCAGGTCCAGTAAAGAGATTAAGTAAAATAGCAAGAGAATTTAACGTTGGAATTTCCACCATTGCGGAATTCTTAACGAGCAAGGGAAAAGAAATTGAAGCTTCTCCTAACGCAAAAGTTCTGCCTGAAATGTATGATTTATTAGTAAGTCAGTACGGTTCGGATAAAGCTAAGAAGGAAAAGTCTCAAGAGCTTAAGAGTAATAAAGTAGAGCGAAAAACGATTTCGCTTAAATCAGAAGCACCCGCACCTGTTCCTGTTGTTAAGAGTGTGCCAGAACCAGTGGTGGAAACACCTGTGGCTCCTGAACCTCCTAAAGAAGAAGTTGTGGTAGTACCCGAAGCAGAAACTCCCGAAGTAAAAGCTCCGGTAGAAAAGCAAGAAGTGGTAGTACCAACTCCTAAGAAAGAGGAAGAAACTCCAATCCAAGCAACGAAACCGGTGGCAACCGAAGTGGAGATCAATAAAGAGGGGCATGTAGAATCCGAGGATGGGAAAGGTCCAAAGATTTTGGGTACCATCAAACTGGAAGATCCCAAACCAAAGAATAAACCAAAGAAAAAACAAGAGCCTAAGAAGCAAGGAGCAACTCCCGCTTTTAAGGCTAAATCTTCTGTAGCAAAACCGGCTCCTAAGCCTGTAGCCGCAATTGAAAAGAAAGAACCTCAAAAACCGACCAAACCAGCGGAACCAGAAATGGTGAAGGCGAGAGTTGAAAAACTAACTGGTCCTGTGGTTGTTGGGAAAATTGTGCTCCCAGTAAAACAAGAAAAGAAGAAAAGGCCGGTGGCTTCTTCCTCTAACCCTGGAGCGGGAAATAATAAACGGAAGCCAAGAAAACGTATTGGTGGAAATCAAGGAAATCCCCCTGGGAATAGACCTGGTGGTCAAGGTGGTCAAGGCGGTCAAGGCGGTGGTCGTTTCCAAGGTGCTAATCGTGGTCCTAATAGAGGTCCTAACAGAGCTGGTGGTGGTAACCGTAGAGCGGAACCTGTTCAACGTACAGATGAACAAATTCAAAAAGAAATTTCGGAAACTTTGGCCCGTTTAAGTGGGAATAAAAAGTCGAAAGGTTCTAAATATCGTAAAGCAAGTCGTGATCGTGCCGCTATTGAAGCAGAGGCTGATTTGATTGCTAAAGAATTTGAGAAAAAAGCCATTAAGGTAACAGAATTTGTTACTGTACATGAGTTGGCAAGTATGATGGACGTTTCTGTTACAGGAGTGATTTCTGCTTGTATGACTTTAGGAATGATGGTTTCTATTAATCAACGTTTAGATGCAGAAACATTAACTATTGTAGCCGAAGAATTCGGGTTCGATGTAGAATTTGTAGGTGCCGAAGTTGAAGAAGAAGAAGAAGAAGAAATTATTGATGCCGAAGAGGATTTAGTTCCTAGAGCACCAATCGTTACCGTAATGGGTCACGTAGATCACGGGAAGACTTCCTTACTGGATAAAATTAGAGATGCCAACGTTATCGCAGGTGAAGCTGGGGGAATTACGCAGCACATCGGTGCATATATGGTGGAATTAGATGGCGGTAAAGAAATTACTTTCCTTGATACACCAGGTCACGAGGCGTTTACCGCTATGCGTGCTAGGGGTGCTCAAGTAACTGATATTGCGATTATCATTATCTCCGCAGATGATAGTGTGATGCCTCAAACCATTGAAGCCATTAATCACGCACAAGCAGCAGACGTTCCAATGATCTTCGCGTTCAATAAAATGGATCGTCCAGATGCTACCGCAGATAAAATTAGAGATCAGTTATCTCAACAGAATATCTTAGTAGAAGAATGGGGGGGTAAATACCAAACCCAAGAGATTTCAGCGAAAACCGGACAAGGTATCGATGAATTATTAGAGAAAGTTTTACTGGAAGCAGAAATGCTAGACTTAAAAGCGAATCCAGATAGAATGGCTTCGGGGACGGTTTTAGAAGCTTCCTTAGATAAAGGTAGAGGTTACGTTACGCAATTAGTGGTACAAGCAGGTACCGTTAAAGTAGGTGATTTTATCGTTGCCGGTCAGTATTTCGCGAAAGTGAAAGCATTATCGGATGAAAGAGGAAAGTCAGTTAAAGAGGCCGGTCCTTCGCATGCCGTGTCCATGTTAGGATTTGCAGGTGCGCCCAATGCAGGGGATGTATTCAAACAGTTTACCGATGAGCGTGAAGCGAAAGCTTTAGCTACTAAACGAGAGCAATTGCAGCGTGAGCAGGGTTTAAGAACTCAGAAACATATTACTCTAGATGAAATTGGAAGACGACTATCTTTAGGTGATTTCCACGAGTTGAATGTAATTGTGAAAGGGGATGTGGATGGTTCTGTAGAAGCATTGTCTGATTCGTTAATGAAACTATCTACTGAAAATGTACAAGTGAATGTTATTCACAAATCGGTAGGTCAGATTTCAGAGTCGGATGTATTATTAGCTACAGCTTCGGATGCAATTATCGTTGGTTTCCAAGTAAGACCATCGCAAAGTGCACGTAGACTCGCAGAGAAAGAAGAAATCGATATCCGATTATATTCTATTATCTACGATGCAATTGAGCAAATGAGAGATGCCATGCAAGGAATGCTGAAACCTAAATTGGTGGAAGAGATTGTTTGTAACATCGAAATCCGTGAGACTTTCAAAATCTCCAAAATCGGAACCATTGCAGGTTGTTACGTATTGGATGGAACCATCACTAGAAATACACATGTACGTATAATTAGAGATGGTATTGTGGGCTACGCAGGTAAACTAGGATCATTGAAACGTTTCAAAGATGACGTGAAAGAAGTGAAAGCAGGTTACGAATGTGGTCTGAACATTGATGGATACAACGATATTAAAGTAGGTGACATCATCGAAGGGTACGAGCAAAAAGAAGTAGAGCAAACGCTGTAATTCTTATAAAATATAACAGTGAAAAAAGTCTCTTAGGTTTCTAAGAGACTTTTTTTATGACTAAAAATTAAATGCCCGAAATCGGTACGCAGAAGAGGGAAGCAAAAAGATGAAAATGGCCTACAGGTGATTTTTATTATTCTTTGGAACGAATGAATAACCCGTCAAATTTATCGGAATGAATAGGGATAATTCGTACGGTAAACCACCTATCCCAAATTACTCCCTTTTAAAACGAGTTTTTCACGCTCTTTAAATTTATCAAAATGCCCGCATTCAAAGTCATAAATTTGTATTGGAAAATAATACCATAATGACAAAATACCTTTTCATATTCGTCTGCTTATCGGCTTCGACCATCAACGCTCAAGAATCGTGGAGTTTACAAAAATGTGTAGATTACGCCTTAGAGAATAACTTAGATGTACGCCAATCGGAGTATAGCTTACAAAATTCACGAACGGATGTTATGCAATCCAGGAACCAATTCCTGCCAAGTGTCAATGCTTCGGCTTATTACGGGTATAACTTTGGTCAGGCTATTGATCCCTTTACCAATCAGTTTGCGCAAAGTGCGGTGAATACAGGGAACTTTAACCTTTCGGCCAATATGACCCTATTTGGTGGTTTGCAAAACATGAATCGCTTAACCCAAAGTAAATACAATCAGCAGTCGAGCGAATATGCCTACAAAAACGTACAGTATTTAACCAGTTTAGCGGTAACGACTTCTTTTCTTCAAATTCTGTTTAATCAAGAAACCCTTGAAGTAGCCGACAAGCAATTAGAGGTAACCGTTCAACAAATTGAACGGACACAAAAACTAGTGGATGCTGGAAGTGCCCCACAAGGGAGTTTGTATGATATTGAAGCACAATATGCCCGAGAAGAACTCGCACAAGTAAATGCCGATAACCAAGTCGTATTAGCGTATTTGTCATTAAAACAATTACTTCGTCTACCCGGTGATTTTAATATGGAAATTCTAATTCCTGCACAATTAGATAGTTCCGCATTAGCCTTGCCTACCAGTTTGGATCTGGTGATTCAAACGGCATACGATACCTATCCGAGTATCAAGAGCAATGAGTATGCTTTATTGAGCGCAGAGAAACAAGTGAGTATTTCCAATAGTACCATGGTCCCCCGATTATCCATTAGTGGTTCGTTAGGAACAGGGTATTCAGGAAATGCAAAAGATGTGGTAAGCTCTTCTCTGACCGGAACGAGTCCAATTGGTTTTGTAGAGTCTACGAACGATGTAGTGGTGTCTCCTTCGTATTCGCAGGAGTTTCGTACCAAAGGATTCGGTGATCAAGTGAGTAGTAATTTCAACCAATCATTGGGTTTGAGTTTGTCTATTCCTGTGTTTAATAAAATGAATAATAGAGCTTCTGTAAATCGTGCAAAAGTGAACTACTCCATTCAAGAAACAGCCTTGGAGAAAGAAAAACAAAAAGTGCGTCAGGATATTGAACAAGCTTATGCCAATGCATTGGCTGCCTTCAAGAGTTTTAAATCTACCGAAAAAGGACTAAAATCATTAAATGAAGCATTTAATTATGCACAGAAAAGATTTGATGTTGGAATGATCAATGCGGTAGACTACAACGTAGCAAAAACAAATTTGTTCAGAGCGCAATCCGATTTAGTAAAAGCAAAATTTGATTATATTTTTAGAATGAAAATTCTGGATTTTTACCAGGGTAAATCGTTAGCACTTTAAATTTTCTTTCTGAAGAAACACTGTATTATGACTAAAAAGAATATAATAATCGCTGGTGTGGCTTTGATTGCCTCTGCAGTACTTGTGTATTTCGTGATGGAGAAATCCAAAGAAACGGATGCCAAATATGCGGTGACAACCGCTCTGGTAGAGAAAGGTGAGATCGTAGAAATTGTTTCCGCTAGTGGACGTATTCAACCGGAGAAAGAAGTGAAGATTAGCCCAGAGGTTCCGGGTGAAATTATAGAGCTTCCTATTAAAGAAGGTATGAAAGTTACTGCGGGTGATTTGCTGATCAATATCAATCCTGATTTATACCAATCATCGGTGAGTAGAGCCCGAGCAGGTTTAAATTCGTCTAAAGCGAATATGGCAAATTCCAAAGCCAGATTAGTGCAGTCCAAAGCACGATTAACGAATTCGGAACGGGATTTTGGCCGTCAAAAACAATTAAATGCGGATGGGGTGGTTTCCAATGCGGATTTTGACCGTGTAAAAAGTGAATATGAAGTCGCAAAAGCAGAGGTGATTGCCGCCCAAGAAAGTTTACATGCCGCTGAATACAGTATTAAGAGTGCCGAAGCAACTGTGAAAGAAGCAACGGATAACTTAAAACGAACCACTATTTATAGCCCTATTGACGGAACGGTGAGTAAGTTGAACGTGGAACTAGGTGAACGCGTAGTGGGGACCGCTCAAATGGCGGGTACTGAATTAATGCGGGTAGCCGATTTAACAAAAATGGAGGTGCATGTAGAAGTGAACGAAAGTGATATCGTTCGTGTAAAAATTGGGGATAAAGCCACCGTAGAAGTGGATGCGTATTTGAATCGAAAATTTACTGGTGTCGTTAAAGAAATTGCCAATTCATCGGCTTCTTCTGGAATGCAATCTACCAATGAAATTACCGTGTTTAATGTGAAAATCAGCATCGATAATGAATCGTATATAGATTTAGTAGATCAAGATAATCCCCATTTAAGTCCGTTCAGACCTGGGATGTCAGCTAATGTAGAAATCCTAAC
Organism: uncultured Flavobacteriales bacterium; assembly: GCA_913062955.1. GTDB lineage: Bacteria > Bacteroidota > Bacteroidia > Flavobacteriales_G > Salibacteraceae > CAJXZP01. The sequence continues at coordinate 13,447 of CAJXZP010000074.1, forward strand.
CAATGAATTAAAAGAGATTTACATGGTACCTATTCAAGCGGTAACCATTCGTCCAGATACTTCAGAGAAGGTAACACGGAAACGGAAAGTTAACTTGGAAGAATACAAAGATGACGAATTGTTTGAAGTTGTATTTGTCTATGTAGATGGGAAAGCCATCATGAAGAAGGTGAAAACTGGAATTCAAGATACCAAGAATATTCAAATTATAGAAGGATTGGAAGAAGGCGAGCAAGTGGTTTCAGGACCGTATTCCATTGTTTCGGTCAAGCTTTTACATGAAGATAAAATAGAATCTAAAAGCAAAGAAGACCTCTTTAAAGGGGACGATGATTAAATGCATTCCTTCGGAAGAGGGTTGGGGAAGCAGGCGGCTGATGGCATTTAGCGAGCGGCAAGTGACTGGCGGAAGTTGGGCGTGTTTTTAGAAAAGAGAGTAAGGAGGGAAGCTTTGGTTTCCCTTTTTTTATGCGCTAAAATGTTTGGGTTTTTCGTAGATCAATGGCGTACTAATCGATGACAGCATTTATTAAGACTGTATATGGAGTGATTCGTTAGTGTTTCCCATTAAAAAATGAATGGTAAGCAAATGGGTATTTATTTTAGGATGTATGCATCCTGAATTACTTTTGGCACATGGCCAAAATTTTGAATATAGAAACATCCACTACCGTTTGTTCCGTGGCGGTTGCAATGGATGGAGTGGTGAAATCGGTACACGAAATCAATGAAGGGTACTCGCATGCTGAGAAATTGGAGATTTTAATTCAAAAGGCATTGAAGGATTCCAAGGTGGAAATGTCCGAATTGGAAGCCATTTCAGTGAGTAAAGGTCCGGGTTCCTATACCGGTTTACGAATTGGGGTTTCCTTAGCGAAAGGGCTATGTTTCGGTGCTAATATTCCTTTAATTTCCGTACCAACCCTGGAAGCAATGGCCTTACATCCAAAAGTGCAAGCACATGAAAATACCTTGCGAATTCCCTTATTGGATGCCCGTAGAATGGAAGTGTATGCCTGTGTATTGGATGAAGAAAATAGAGTGAAAGTTCCGACAGCCGCTGTAGTCATTGATGGGCAGTCATTTACCGAATCTTTAGACCAACAACAGGCGGTGTTTTTTGGTCCCGGAATGGAAAAATGTAAAGAGGTATTATCGGCACATTCCAATGCCCGATTTGAAGACGATATTTTACCTTCTGCTGCACATATGGCTTCGGTATCAGAGGCTAAATTCATTGCGAATGAGGTGGAGGATATGGCCTATTTTGAACCGTTTTATTTAAAAGATTTTGTAGCCGGAAAGCCAAAAAAACTCTTGTAGGAATCCAACCCAACATCCTTTTGTAGTCCTAACAATTGTATTAATTTCGAAGATTGATTTTCACCAGCCGTGAGGCCGTTTTTGTGGGCATTTTATGTGGGACTTACTAGCTAGATTTATTGTTAGAAATAGTGTATTAATTTTTGTAACCATCCTGGTGGGTACCATGGTGGTGGGCTATAATTCTACCGAGCAACGTTTGCAATGGACGCTGCCTAAAATGTTGCCTGACAACGATTCTACCCTAAGTGCATATACCGAGTTTAAAGAACGGTTTGGGGATAATGGTGCCGCTTTAGTTCTTGCGATTGAAGAAAATCCATTAGATGATTTAGCGTTTTTTAATTCCTGGTTACGTTTTGGTAAAGCCATCGAAGCCGTGGATGGGGTAGATACCGTTTTATCCATTAATCAACTTTTTAATGTAGTCAAAGATACAGCCAATAAGCGATTTGATTTGCAAAAGGTGGTTCCCCATGAACTTAAAACCCAAGCCGAACTAGACAGTGTACGGGCGCTTATTTATTCTTTGCCGTTTTATAAAGGACGATTAATCAATGATACCAATCACGTCAATTTGATGATGATTTCCTTGGATCCTAAAGTGTTTAATTCCAGTAGTCGGGAACGTTTAATTGATGAAGTTTTTGTAGTCGTGGAGGATTACCGGAAGGAAGCCGGTATAAATATGCACTACAGTGGGATGCCCTATATCCGTACCATGATTACCCGATTGGTGAAAAAGGAATTGGGTCAATTCTTAGGTTATGTGGTTATCGTTACCGTAGTTATTCTTTTAATATTCTTCCGATCCATTGCTCCGGTAGTGGTGTCTTTATTAGTGGTTTTACTTGGCGTGACCTGGAGTTTCGGGATCATTACCTTTTTTGGGTTTGAGATCACCATCTTGACGGGGATTATTCCTTCATTGATAATAGTCATTGGAATCCCCAATTCTATTTATCTCATAAATCGCTACCATTCCGAATATGCCCTGCACGGTAATAAAGTAAAAGCCATTAGTCGGGTAGTGCGTAAAATTGGACAGGCTACCTTATTGACCAATCTAACTACCGCAGTTGGTTTCTTAGCATTTGTATTTACCGAGAGTTCCATTTTAGTAGAGTTCGGGATCGTTGCCTTTGTCAATATTTTAGTGCTTTTCGTCCTATCCATTTTTATGATTCCTGCCATTTTAGGAATCTTACCTCCGCCCAAAGAGCGTCAAATGTATCACCTAGACCGTAAGGGATTGAACAAGGTGGTAGAAGGACTGATTAACCTGATTACCCATCACCGTCCAAAGGTATATTTGTCTTCCGTTGTTTTAGTGATTATCTGTGTTTACGGATTGTCTTTAATGACCACTACGGGTAACCTAACCGATGATTTGCCTCGTAAGAGTTCGGTAGTGACGGATCTTCAATTTGTAGAAGATAACTTTAGCGGGGTGATGCCATTTGAAATTGGCATTGATGCCGGTAAACCCGGAATGGTTTCCAAGAGTTCTACCTTGAAACGAATGGATCAATTGGCCGAGGTGTTCAAGGAGTATCCCGAGTTTGGTCAACCTATGTCTATCATTGAGGGAGTGAAATTTACCAAACAAGCATTTTATGGGGGGAACCCAGACAAGTATAAGTTAATCAAAGGTGGCGAAAAAGTCTTTATAAAATCCTATTTAGATAATACTGGAGGTAACACCAATATGTTGTCCTCTTATGTGGATAGTACCGGACAATTTGCCCGAATGTCTTTACCGATGAAAGATGTGGGAAGTGTGGTTATGGATTCCTTAGTGGCCTCTTTACAACCCAAAATTGATAAGATATTTCCTGCCAGTAAATACCAA
>CAJXZP010000075.1 GCA_913062955.1 uncultured Flavobacteriales bacterium
GTGATAAATGAAATTCTTAAAAACGTTGCTTTGGTGGGTTAAACTATGAAAAACGAAGACCCATATCCTGAAAATGTTTTCGCCTCACTTTCTGGCCTTTTAAAAATGGAAGGTTTAGCCAGTGGGATTAGTTTTTTGGCAAAGCACCAGAAAGTAAAAAGTATTTTGGGTGGAAAACATGCCTCCAAATTACGAGGTAGAGGAATGGACTTTGAAGAGGTTCGAGTTTATGTTCCAGGTGATGATATTCGTAACATTGATTGGAAAGTAACTGCGAAAACTCAAAAAACACACGCTAAAGTATTCTCTGAGGAAAAAGAAAAACCAGTTCTCATTCTGGTGGATCAATCACGATCCATGCTTTTTGGATCGAAAGTAAAAACGAAAGCCTTGATAGCCACAGAAATTGCCGCTATAGCCGCATTCAAAATTCAAAAAGAAGGAGATCGTGTAGGCGGAGTAGTTTTTGCCGAAGAAGAAGTAGATATAATCTACCCCAAAAGGAACAAAAAGAACATCCTTCTATTTTTAGAAAGAATGGTTTATCATAATCGGAAGTTAAAAGATTTCAAAACTGGCAATAGAGCGCAATTGCTGGAAGAAACAATTTCAAAAGTGAAGAATATTGTCACCCACGATTTCTTGGTTATTCTGATTAGTGATTTCATCGAATATTCAGAAAAGGTCACCCGCTTCTTATCCAAAATATCTCAGCATAATGACGTAATATTAATAAAAATATCCGATCCCATGGAGCGCAATATTCCCACGGAAGAGATAATATTTGGAGATCGAGAAAAACAATTTACGGTCCCTGGAAATAAAGAGGAAATACACGAAAAATTTAAGGTAGGCTTTGATCAAGATCTCCATCACTTTGAAGCCCATATGCAAAGGCATCGTATTCCAATTATTCAAATCAATACCATAGAACCGTTGGAGCAACAATTGAAAAACCTGTTTCGTTAATGGAGATGAACGAACAAACAATAGATTTAGGCCCCATTTATGAGCCAGCTTCGGTCGCATTTCAATTTGAAACTCCGGGATGGTATATTCTAGGCTCTATCATTGGAGCTTTACTCCTTATGGGATTATTTGCATCCGCCAAAACCTACTTGAAAAACGCTTATCGTAGAGAGGCTGTAAAAATGATTCATAGCTTAACTAAACAATTTCAAACCCAAAAGGATGCAGCCTGTATCCAAGAGGTCATGATTATTTTAAAACGAGTAGCCATAACGAGTTACTCTAGAAAAAAGGTCGCCAATTTACATGGTCTTCAATGGTTGACATTTTTGGATTCTAAAGCCAAGAAAGTCTCCTTTTCAAAATACCATGAAACGGTTGCAAAAGCTCTTTATCAAAATCAAATTACAAATCAGAAAGAAGTTTTAGAGCTATTCACACTTTCTACTAAATGGATAAAAAGCCATGCCTGAAAATTTTGAAATAGCATTTCCTTGGGTTTTCTGGTTACTGCCACTCCCCTTTTTGGTGTATTGGATCCTCCCTCCTCTACGTATGAAAAGTGCATCTCTAATTTTTCCTGCATTTACAAAAGCTAAAAAATACTCGGGGCAAAAAGCACGGAAATCGGCCCTGGTGAACCAAAGGAATTTCTTGACATGGGTTGGCTTATTATGTATTTGGATCAGTTTATTAAGCACCCTCTCTTCCCCCCAGTTAATAGGGGAGCCCGCATTGAAAGTAAAGACCTCCAGAAATTTCCTAATCGTAGCCGATATCTCTTTTAGTATGGCTACCAAAGATTGGCAGATGGATGGGGAACGAGCCACTCGTTGGCAAGCCGTGAAATCTGTTATGCACGATTTTATTGCTAACCGTGAAGGGGATCGTATGGGACTTATCTTCTTCGGCTCCGCAGCATACATTCAAGTGCCTTTTACTCCCGATTTAAATGTAGTAAACCAAATGCTAGACGAAGCAGATGTAGGCTTTGCTGGACAAATGACCAATATTGGACGGGCTATTGTCAAGGGAATGGAAATGTTTGATAACGATACCATCCCATCTAAAGTCATGCTTCTTCTTACCGATGGTGTAGATGGTGGTAAAGATGTTTTCCCCCTGGATGCTGCAGAAATGGCAAAAAAAGATTCCATTCTGATTTATACTATCGGTATCGGAAATCCGAATGCTCAGAACTCTGATCTAGACGAAACCACTTTAAAAGAAATCTCCAAACTTACAGGAGCCCGTTATTTCAGAGGTCAAGACCCCATGGAATTACACGAAATTTATTCGGAGCTAGATAAACTCCAACCCATTGAATACGAAGAGGAAACTTATAAACCAACCACTTTATTATATTACTACCCCCTAGCGTTAGCCATAACTTTAGGGTTAATGATGGCTTTCATTTTAAGTTCATTAAATATCATTTCCAAAATGAAAAAGAGTTAGATATGGAAGATTGGCTACCTATCGATTGGGATATTTTCCACTTTATACGACCAGATTTTCTGTATGGTATTATTGCCGTTGCCGTAATTTTAATTCTAGGCCTATTAGGGTTTAGAGAGAAGGACAAATGGACCAAGTTTATCGCAACCCATTTACGTCCATTCGTCATTCAAAAAGGAAGTACTCCGTTCCGAAGAAACATGCACATTTTGCTTTCCTTGTTTTTAGTGTTCGGTTGTTTTGGTTTAGCAGGTCCCACTTGGAATGAGATCGAAGTTCCTGGGAAAACTTTAGATACTCCAGTAGTCATCGCTTTAGATTTGTCACAAAGTATGATGGCTGAGGATATTAAACCCAATAGACTGCAACGTGCAAAATTCAAAATAAAGGATTTATTGAACGCTAACCCAAAAGCCAGAGTGGCCTTGATTGGGTTTACCTCCACAGCACATACCATTGTTCCTTTATGTCACGATTACACTATCATTCATAGCCATTTGGATGGTTTAACTCCTAGCCTGATGCCTTACCCAGGAACCGATATACAGACGGCTTTAGATTTAACCGATAGTATTACACAGGTTTCGGATGCACCATCAAAATTGATTCTAATTACCGATGCCATCAACAACGATGTATTCCTCGTTTTACAAAAATATATAGCACAAGGAAACAGAAATGTGGCGTTAATACCGATGAACACCCCAACAGGAGCGAAGATACCTAAGCCAAATAGCACCTATTTTTATACAGATGCTCAAGGTAAATCCATCTACTCCAAATTGGATCCATCCGTATTAAAAAAACTTGCTTCCATAGCGGATATTCATGTCCATAAATTAACCCTCGATAATAGTGACATGGTTCACTTGGCACGTCTAATTAGTTCTAATGTAAATTTTCAAGAAGAAGCGGATAAAAAGGAAAATAATTGGGTAGATAGAGGGATATTATTCGCCATTCCACTTGCCCTGTTAACGCTACTTTGGTTCAGAAAAGGCTTCGTCATTTATAGCCTGTTACTAGGAATAGGGGTAACTTCTTGTGGTATTAAAAAAGAGGAAAATAATTCACGTACCACAACTTGGAACGACATCTGGTACTCTAAAAATTACCAGGGTCAAAAATTAGAGGATGCCTACGAATTTGAAAAAGCGGGAGACATCTATGAAGATCCCATGCACAAAGGAGTGGCTTATTATAAAGCCGGAATTTACGAAGCCGCTATTGAAGCTTTTCGTAAAGACACTACCGCTGAAGCGGCCTATAATTTAGGATTGTCGTATTATAAAAATGGTGATTATATCGCTGCTCAAATGGCTTTTGGAGCCGCCATCGAAAAAGACCCAGAACTAAAGGGGGTAGCTACAAGTCAAAAAATGTTAGCACAATTGATAGGTGACCAAAAGGAATTGGGTCCCGATCAGGCTGTGGAACAAAAGGAAAAACCACAGGCCAAGAATAAAGAAAATTCTAGCCCAGAAGACTTGAGTGGTGGCGGACAAGAAGCTACAGATGAAGATATGAAAAAGGAAAGGTTGGAGGAAACCGTTACCACAGAAATGCGCACAGCGGAAGAATTAGAAGAAGTTCCTGAAAATTTTAAAAGTGGAAATCCAGATAACTCTCAAAAAGTAATACTGAGAACGGTAGATGACGACCCTTCATTATTTCTAAAACGAAAGTTTGCCCGAGAAGTAAAGGTGAAAAAAACAAAACCTAAAAAAGGACTTCAACCATGGTAAAAATGGTATTGAAATATTTTTTGGTTCTGTTCGCTATTTTGGGGGCTAACTCGGGGTTTTCTCAAAAACACCTTTTAAGTGAGGTTCATACCAACACCACTCGTGTATATGTGGGTGAACCTGTAGAAGTGAGTTTGAAAATATATACCCGAACTTGGTTTACCTCAGGTGTTCAAGTACAAAACCTACAGGTTCCAAATGCATTTACCATTTTAAGTAATTCGTTTAGCATCTCCAAAACCATTAATGGACAAACCTATGCTGGGGTAGAGTTTGTGTACCAAGTATTTCCTTATTCCGAAAAGGATATGGTGTTTCCATCATTAACCATCCAAGTTGAAACTCCAGATGAGGGAGATTATAAAGGAGTAAAGCGTACGCTAAAAACGAAATCTGTATCCGTCCGAGTTCGGCCAATTCCTTTTGGATTTGAAATAGACCAATGGATGGTAACTCCTCATCTGTTAGTGCGCGAAAGCTGGAGTGGTAACCTTTCAAAGGTAAAAGTAGGGGATGTTTTAGAACGAAAAATTTATCGAAAAGCAACGCAAACACTTTATGAATTAATGCCACCGATAAAATGGGATACCGTTGCCCATGTTAGTAATTATCCGAATAGAACAAAAACACATACTCAAAAAAACAAGACTAATTTTTATGCAGAGCGAACAGACGTTATGCGTTACCTATTTGAAAAAGAAGGCGAAATCATTTTGCCTGAAATCACCATTACTTGGTGGAACTCTGAATACAAAAAACAATACAAAAAAACCCTAAAAGAAGTACGGATTATGGTCCAGCCAAATCCGAACCTCGGAATGATCACAAGTATTAAAGATTCTTTAGCACTCGTTAAAGCAAATTCACAAGAGGTGGGAATCCAAGAAGATGAAACTTTTTCATTTATGGGTTTGACTTGGAAAGAACTTATTGCAGTTGGTCTAGCGGGCTATTTTGTTCTTAAGTACTGGATTAAAGTAGTTCTGTTTTTAATCCGAAAAATCACCCTAAAATGGCATCTATTTTACCAATCAGAATCGTATTACTTTGGTCTGTTTTTACTCTCTTTATTTACCAATGAATCTAAAAAAGAGCGGTCTTTTTATAGATGGATTGATTGTTTAAAATTGGATGAATACACTTTAAGTTATTACAAAAATCACTTTTGCGATGACTCTGAAGCTAAAATACCGAGTAGTATTTCTTATTGGAAACGCTCCAGAAAAATTTACCTTGCCCATACATCAAAAGATTATCCAATTCAAAATAATTGGATAAATCCCTAAAAAAATAAATTGATAATATTCCTAAATATAAAAATCCATATGAAATTATTTAATAGCAAATTAAGTATCATGGCCCTTGCCATAGTTGGGTGCCTTTATTTACACTCCTGTTCCATAAATGAAACCGAAAAACCAGATCCCTTACCCTCTTGGAATGACGGAGCTACAAAATCGGCAATCATTGATTTTGTCACTACCGTTACCGATGAAAATAATACCGACTACATTCCGGTGGAAGACCGAATTGCCACCTTTGATAATGATGGTAATCTATGGTCCGAACAACCCATGTACTTTCAATTAATGTTCGCCATGGATCGCATTAAAGAAATGGCACCAAATCACCCAGAATGGGATACCATTCAACCCTTTCAAGCCATATTGGAAAATGATACCCTGGCACTTTTACAATCAGGAATGCATGGATTAGCGGCATTAATGATGACTAGTCATGCCGGTATGACTTCCGAAGAATTTTCCGAAATTGTGAGTTCATGGATGGCCACCTCGTTTCATCCACGATTCAACCAACCCTACCACAAAATGATTTACCAACCGATGTTAGAGTTACTTACCTATTTACGAGCCAATGACTTCAAAACATTTGTTGTTTCAGGGGGTGGAATTGAATTTATGAGAACATGGGTACCGGAAGCATATGGGATTCCAACAAATCAAGTGATCGGAAGTTCCATAAAAACAGAATTCTTGTTTGAAAACGGGCAAGCCAGTATCATGCGTTTACCCGAAATAGATTTCATTGATGATAAAGAGGGGAAACCACTTGCCATTAATAAATTTATCGGTAAACGCCCCGTATTTGCATCAGGTAACTCCGATGGGGATTTACAAATGCTTCAATATACCGATAGTGGGAAAGGAAAAAGGTTTATGTTATACCTACATCATACCGATGCGGATAGAGAATGGGCATACGATAGAGAATCCCATATCGGTAAATTAGATAAAGGACTAGATTATGGGAATACGCATAACTGGACCATCATTAATATGAAAAACGACTGGAAAATAATTTACCCTTTTCAGAAATAAAGAGTCTAAGAATAAAAAATATGCCCCATAAAAAAAGACCTACACGATGCGTGTAGGTCTTTTTTTTGTGGGCCCAACAGGGCTCGAACCTGTGACCCTCTGATTATGAGTCAGATGCTCTAACCAGCTGAGCTATGGGCCCCGATGATTGCTCATCAAGGCTGCAAATGTATTCGAATTTTTTTAAAATCCATTTTCTAACCAAAATTCTTTCCAATAAAAAAGGGGCGTAAACCAAATTACCCCCCTTTTAAAATATTTTTTAATCCTTACTTCTTTACAAACTTGATGGTCTCTCTTTTCGAACCATCACTTAATGCAATAAAATAAATTCCATTTGCCCAATCTTTCGTTTGAATAGAAGAAACAGATCCCGGTTGTAAGCCAACATGGTTTTGAAATACCAAAGCCCCCAATTGATTGTACACTCTAATCATCGTTCGTCCATCATACAAATTCGACTCAATATTAATATACGCACTTGCAGGGTTTGGATATAAACTAAACGAACCACTTAATTCGTTCTCCTTTGTTTCCTGAATACCTACCGAAACAGGTGGAGTCCAAGTGGTTTCATCGTAATCTGGATTTCCCAAAACCATATCATATCCAATAGAAAAACTAGAAATAATAAAGGTCCCAAAATCGGGTTCTATTCGCTCCACATACCTAGGGTTTAGATATCCTGTTACCCCAATATTCTTTAAAGTGGCAGATCCACTTCCTTGATTAGGATTTGCCCACCAGCTCAAACCATCTGGACCAGCCGAACCTCCTGCATCCTCAATGTATAAAGTATAAACTTGGTGAGGTAAATCCAATGTATCCACATAGGTTGTATTACTCGCCAAATTGTTTTTATATAAAACCGTATCCCCTTTAGAGTCGGTTACCATATACCAGTTTTCATAACCATTGTTATTCGTTTTTACTTCCAAAAGAAACGGCCCATTTCGATGGGTTACGGCCTCAAAAGAAGTCGAATATTTATTGTTACTTGCTACCTCATCAATTGCATGGTTTACCTCCAAAATTTCGGCTGTAAAAATATTACTACCGTTCCCTTTGTAAAAATTATGTTCTGGAATTGGAAGAGTCACTTCTTCACTTTCCATAAAATCAAGATTACCTACCCACGTAGTGGTGTAAAAAGTCCCACCCGAAACACCATATTTAATTTTCACAGCACCAATAGCACTACTACCCGTATTCCTTAATATTACTGTTGGAGCTAAAGCACTTGGATTATAACGTGAATACCTATCATAAGTAGTGGGGTTTAATACATCCATAATTTCGGCATCCAAGGTGTGATTTGGAGGTCCGTATTGGATCACTTGACCACTAATATTATACGATGAAGAAGGTACATTAGTCAGAGAGTAGTTTTCCCAATCTACCTCTACTGTAAAATCGGCACCCGTAGCATACGCTGAAATATCATGCTTAAAAACCTGACTGGCACTTCCCGGACACCAACCAGCTCTATTATAGATCCAAGTCCCTGTTTGAGCATATATAGGTTCGCTACCACAGTCGTTCTTCCAAACCGTTTGTTGGTATCGTTTACTATCATTTACTTTTAAATCATAATACTTATCGCAAAATTCAGCACAATTTTCAGGATTCGTTCCTTGACCATTATTATCTCCAAACCCGTGTCCGGTAGCACTCATAATAAATTCTACTTCCGTAGTGTTGGTATGTTTTACAATGGTATCTTTTTGAAGAAGTCCATTTATTGGATTATTGTTGTTTCCATATTTATATCCCCCTCGGTATACTTGATCTACTTGAAGAGGAGTTCTTGGCGCTGTACCTTCAATAAATTCAAAATAAACAGAAATGGTAAATCCATCTTGCCAACCGTCATATCGTGCATTGATCACTCTTTGTCCTTGTAATTCTGGAAGCATATGAGTCACATCAAATTTATATTCATGTTGCCAACCTTGTGCTTTATTACCCGCATACGGAGTAATTACTTTAGCTAACTCAAATTTTCGTGATGGGTTATATTCATCCCATAACTGTATGGTAGTGGTATAATCCCATCCGCTACAACCAATACTTGGACACCCCAAGACGTAATGCATGATCACTTTTTGATACGTTCCGGTGGTCGGGAAATTAACGGTATCATAAAAATTCCCATTCCAGTTCCAATGCACATCCTGATGCGCTTGAATTACGGTGGTATCTCCATCAGCGGCCAGCCCTTGAAAGGAAGCAAAAACACATGATGTGATTAAAAATAATAAGGTAAAAATTTTCTTCATCGATTCTCTATTTAATTGGTGGGCTAAAATAAGGTTAATTAATTGTTTTGAATAGTGAAATAACCTAGGAAGAAATTTTAGGGCTCAAAACAAGGTAAACAAGGAGTCATTAGCGGCTATTTCAAAGCACAAAATAGACGGGTATCCACTTCAAAAATTAGGTGCTTATCCGTTTATCTTTTCTTACTTTTGCAGCCTCGAAATAGTCGAGCAAATCGGGTTTAAAACAATTATCCAATGATTAAATTTTTTGCCACTTCAACAGATAAAGTTTACGCTGTTGGTCTCTCATCCAATCTTACATCGGAAGACTTCCCAAAATTAGAATGGCTTTTTGGCGGTGCTAAATTAGTGGAATCGGATTCTATGACTGGTTTCTATACTGGTCCTAGAAAAGAAATGATCACCCCTTGGAGTACCAATGCCGTAGAGATTTCTCAAAACATGGGGATTGTTGGAATTGAAAGAATTGAAGAGTTTTTCGCTGTTTCAGATAATAAAGCAGCCTATGATTCTATGCTTCAAGCCATGTATACTCGTTTGGATCAAGAAATATACACCATTGAAATGGCCCCCGAAAAGGTGACGTATATTGATGATTTATCTGCCTACAATAAGTCGGAAGGATTGGCATTAAGTGGAGAGGAAATTGAATATTTAGAATCCGTAGAAAAATCCTTGGATAGAAAGTTAACCGATAGTGAAGTATTCGGTTTTTCACAAGTGAATTCAGAGCATTGTCGTCACAAAATATTTAATGGTCAGTTTATTATTGATGGTAAAGAAATGCCCGATTCTTTGTTTTCACTAATCAAGAAAACATCCAAAGACAACCCCAATAAAATTGTATCCGCTTATAAGGATAACGTAGCCTTTGTAAAAGGCCCAAGAGTAGAGCAATTTGCTCCAAAACGGGGGGATGAAGCATCTGAATTTGAAACCAAAGAGTTTAATTCGGTTATTTCAATAAAAGCAGAAACACATAATTTCCCTACCACAGTAGAACCCTTTAACGGAGCAGCTACCGGAAGTGGTGGTGAAATTCGTGACCGTATGGCGGGTGGTAAAGGTTCCATGCCTTTAGCCGGAACAGCGGTGTATATGACAGCTTATTCTCGGTTAGAAAATGAGCGTTCGTGGGAAGATAAAATGGAAGCAAGAGATTGGTTATACCAAACTCCAATGGATATTTTAATCAAAGCTTCTAACGGAGCATCTGATTTTGGAAACAAATTCGGACAACCCTTAATCAACGGTTCTGTATTAACCTTTGAGCATGAAGAAGCTGGAAAAAAATACGGATTCGATAAAGTTATTATGCAAGCCGGTGGGATTGGATATGGTAAACTTGGCGATGCTTTAAAAGACACACCAAAAAAAGGCGATAAAATCGTGGTGATGGGTGGTGATAACTACCGAATCGGAATGGGTGGTGGAGCTGTTTCATCGGTAGCTACGGGTGAATTTTCAAGTGGTATCGAGCTAAACGCCATTCAACGTTCTAATCCAGAGATGCAAAAACGGGCTTACAATGTCGTACGTGCATTGAGTGAACAAGATGAAAACCCAATTGTTTCTATTCACGATCACGGTGCAGGTGGACACCTAAACTGTTTGTCTGAATTAGTGGAAGAAACAGGGGGTGTAATTGATGTCAACAAACTTCCTGTAGGCGATCCTACTTTATCCGATAAAGAAATTATCGGTAACGAGTCGCAAGAGCGTATGGGATTAGTGATTGATGGAAAACACATTGATCATATCAATAAAATTGCAGAACGTGAACGAGCTCCCATTTATGTAGTAGGTGAAACTACCGGAGATCATCGTTTTGTATTTGAAAATAAAAAATCGGGTGTAAACCCAATGGATTGGGACTTAACTCACATGTTTGGTTCTTCTCCCAAAACCATATTAGAAGATAAAGCAGCGACTTCAAATTTTGAAGGTGTGACTTACGAAACTTCCAAAGTTCAAGAGTATTTAAATAACGTACTTCAATTAGAGGCTGTTGCATGTAAAGATTGGTTAACCAATAAGGTAGACCGTTGTGTTACTGGTCGGGTAGCTAAACAACAAACAGCGGGACCTATTCAATTACCCTTGAATAACGTGGGTGTAATGGCCTTGGATTACCGGGGTAAAAAAGGGATCGCTACCGCATTAGGACATGCACCTGTTTCGGCCTTGATTGATCCAACAGCAGGTTCGCAAGCAAGTATTGCCGAATCATTAACCAACATTATTTGGGCACCGATTCAAGATGGGATCAAAGGAATTTCATTAAGTGCTAACTGGATGTGGCCTGCAAAAAACGAAGGCGAGAACTCTCGTTTATATGAAGCCGTTAAAGGAATTAGTGATTTTGCCTGTGAGTTAGGATTGAATATTCCTACCGGTAAAGATTCCCTTTCCATGACTCAGAAATACAAGAACGATGTGGTGTACGCACCGGGAACTGTAATAATTTCGGCCGTTGGTGAAGTAAGTGATTTAACCAAAATAGTAGAGCCGGTATTGAAACCTAATTACGATTCTTCCATACTATACATTGATTTATCGGAAGATGATTTCAAATTGGGTGGAAGTAGCTTTGCACAAACACTTAACAAAATTGGTAATTCAGCACCCCACATCAAATCGGCTACAAAATTTGCAGCTACATTTGACGCCATTCAAAACTTAATTACCGATACCAAAATATTAGCGGGACACGATATCTCTGCTGGAGGTATGTTAACCGCTTTGTTAGAAATGGCTTTTGCAGAAACCGATTTAGGATTGACCCTTGATTTAAGTGCAATTAAGGGAGCGGATGATGTGCAATTATTCTTCTCCGAAAAATCGGGGGTTTTAGTTCAAGTTGCCAATACTGATTTAGCCGATGTAACGGATGCTTTAACCGCGGTTGGAGCTTCTCATTATACCATTGGAAACGTGATTGGGGATCGAATGATGTCGGTTAAAACATCTGCTAATACCTATATGTTTGACATCGATAGCTTAAGAGACACATGGTACAAAACTTCTTACTTATTGGATCAAGAACAATCAGGTGAGAAACTGGCTACAGCACGTTTTGATAACTATAAAAAACAAGCACTTTCCTATTCTTTCCCCGAAGGATTTAAAGGTGATTTTGCGACTTTGGGTTTAAACCCAGATCGTAAAGAAAACTCGGGCATCAAAGCAGCGATCATTCGTGAAAAGGGTGTGAATGGGGATCGAGAAATGGCATACGCTATGTACTTAGCAGGTTTTGATGTGAAGGATGTGCATATGACCGATTTAATTTCTGGAGCGGAAGACTTAAGTGATGTCCACTTTATTGCTTTTGTAGGTGGTTTCTCTAATTCAGATGTCCTCGGTTCGGCTAAAGGATGGGCCGGTGCATTCTTATACAACACCAAAGCAAAAGCGGCTTTAGATGCGTTCTACGCACGTGAAAACACCATGAGTTTAGGTATTTGTAATGGATGTCAGTTAATGGGTGAACTTGGATTATTATACCCAGAACACCCACAACATCCAAAATTAGAACATAACGAATCCGGTAAATTTGAATCTGGATTTGTGAATGTAACCATACCCGAAAACAACTCCGTAATGTTAGGTAACCTATCCGGTTCTAAATTGGGTATTTGGGTCGCTCATGGGGAAGGAAAATTCAATTTACCAGAAGCAGAATCTGAATATAACATTGTAGGAAAATACAGTCATGAAGGTTACCCAGGTAATCCCAATGGATCGGATTACAATGCAGCTGGAATTGCCAGTGCCGATGGACGTCATTTAGCTATGATGCCACACTTTGAAAGATCCGTATTCCCATGGAACTGGGCTTACTATCCAGAAGAAAACAAAAACGATGTGGTTTCTCCATGGATCACCGCATTTATGAATGCACGTAAGTGGGTAGCGCAAAAAAGCTAGACCACTAATAGCTCCTTATTTAAGAAAGCCTTTAGCTCTTATGAGTTAGAGGCTTTCTTGTTTCTGTGCGTTTCCCTGAATCAGTTGTGGTAGGCTTCGTCTTTAATTGGGTAATAACTAGACCGATCTATTTCCGGTTTAAGAGTAATAAGTATACCTTCTTTAGTAATATAAAACCTGGGTTCTATACTGATTTACTGAAATACTAACTTCATTTACAATGAGAGTATTTATGGTTTTAGCTATGATTTCCCGTGTGTAATGGTCAACTATTGCGTAATGTCTATTTGCAATTATAGCTCAATTTTTTTCATGAAAAAAGCGGACATTCCTTTCGAAATGACCGCTGTAAAGAAATATTGAATAACTTATTCAATGATAAGTTTTTCTACACTTTCACCTTTTGCGGTGAACACTTTAACTAGGTAAATTCCCTTCATCAAATGAGCTACATTAACGGTATACATGGGTGTATTTCCAGTTTCGTTAAACACCACTTTACCACTCATGTCAAAAATCATCACTCTTTTAACGTTTCCATCCTTTGAAGTAATGTTAATAACCTTTTGAGCTGGGTTTGGATAAAGGTTAAGACTATAATTTTTGAGGGTCGTATTAATTCCAGTAGGAGAACCTTTGGTGCTTAATTTTATGATTTCCTGCGTGTTTAATGTTCTATTGTAAATTCTAACTTGATCAATATCTCCAGAAAAGTAGCGACTATTATTTAGTTCATTATATCCAATAGATAAGGACATAGAATTAGTTAGATCAGGGTTGGTTGCAGTAAGGGATTCGCTTGCCTCAAAGTTTCCGTCAATCCATAATTGTAAGGAGTTTCCAGACACTATCCCTAATAGGTGGTGCCAATTTCCGTCATTTACAATAGTGGTTGAATTGACTATAGGGGTAAATGCTCCAATTCCATCCGTATTTCTTACTTGAAGCGTAGCCTTTCCATCACTTAGAAATATAGCAAAGCCTTTATCTACATTCCAATTGTATTTTTCCACAAGAAATTGATTATCCACGGATGTATAAGTTTTGATCCATAAGCTAATGGTAACGGTATTAGTAATAGATCTTAGATCACTAGTGAATTCAATTTTGGAGTTAATTCCATTAAAATTATAGGCGGTATTTGGCACTCCATGAATTCCATTTACGGAAGTTACATTGGTAGGAGTTCCAGAAATACCGACAACGCTCGAATCGACTACGTTATTGTCAAATGCAAAATAACCTACTAGGCCGCTGTCTAGTCTAATTTGTGAAAACCCTTGGGTGTTAAGGAAAATTGAAATGAATAGGAGTAAAAAATTAAAATTTTTCATAGGAAAAGAATTAAAAGTTAATAAGACAAATGTAAAAAAAATAAAAAACTAACCAATCAAAAATAAAAAAGTCCTTGGTCATCAGCATGGGGCTTTTTTTATAAAAGTCTTTTACCCCGTTTGGATATCGGAATGGACACGGGATTAAATTTTAAATAGGTTCCGAATGAAATACTAAATAATTCAAGTTAAAAGCCATATAGCCTTTTATTTTTTTAGCTCGGGGTAAGGGTTCTTCATAACTCCAAGCAAAATAGTCATCGGTAACATCGTCCATATTCCAATAGGAAGCATCGCCTTTAATGGGACAATGACTGGATCGGTCCTCGGGGTTTAATGCCATCACCACATCTTCTTTTGGAACATAAAAAACAGGGTTGTAAACGGTTTTACCCACCTCCTTTAAAATGAGGGCTTTGGTCGTTTCAACAACCGTTTGTCCGCAATAAGAAAGTGTTAGTTTTCGGAGGTAAGGGTCAATAACTGCATAATGTCTTTTTTCAGTATTTTCCATATTCTTTTGTTTGAAACAAAGATGGGGCTAAAAAGTGAATTCTAGTGTCCATAAAATGACATATAGAGGCATCAATAGTGGTTAACTAATTTTAAATAACCCCTTTATGGTATTTTATACGTTTACTTTACCATTGCATTTCCCAATACGTTCATGGCCTTATTGTTTTCCATTTGGGATTAAAAATTCACGTGGAAAAACAATGCCTCCCATTAAAATCACCCAAAACAAAGACGTAATTTGCAATTACAGCAAGTAAAGGCAACCCTATAAACACACCAACGTTTAAATTACACGAGTTCGAACCATCGTTAGTTGTTCCGACTTCATTATTATTGTGAATCTATCTTCAATATTTTTAAATATGAAAGCATTTTTTAAGACCGTATTAATCATTGCATTAGCTTGGGTTCCCCAACTAACTCAAGCCACCCACATTGCAGGGGGGGATTGGAGTTATATTTGTATCGGTCCCAACACCTATGAGGTGACCCTAAATTTGTTTCGGGATTGTGCTGGAATTGGATTAGGAGCTACGCAAAGTGTTAGTTTTTCGAGTCCATGCGGAAATCTACCACAAGTACAATTGACTTTACAAAATGGAACAACGGGTACCGAAGTATCTCAATTATGTCCAAGTAGTTTAGCAAATTCCACCTGTAATTCAAGTAGTACAAACGCTTTACCCGGAATGCAACAATACATTTATACCGGGGTTGTTATCTTAGCTCCAGTATGTAACTCTTGGACCATGCAATGGAGTTCATGTTGTCGAAATAATTCTATTTTAAATGTGGCAAACCCGGGTGGTGAAGGTCTTGTACTTCCAGCCACATTAAATTCTGTGGCTGACTCGTGTAATAACTCTCCATTTTTCACAGCAGCACCAATCCCTTACGTGTGTCAAAATCAATTAGTTAACTATAATTTTGGGGTATCTGAATTAGATGGAGATAGTATTGTATACAGTTTTGTGGATCCTATATCAACTACTAACGCAGGAGTAAATACCACCGTAAATTGGGTTCCTGGGTATTCTACAACCGCACCATTACCTGGAATTACCCTAAACACATCAACCGGTCAGCTACTATTTATTCCTACCACTCAAGGAAACTTTGTCATATCTGTAATGGCCTGTGAATATGATTACATTACCGGTGAACTTAAAGGTTGTATTACCAGAGATATTCAATTTGTGGTCATTGCCTGTTCCAATAACCCACCTCTTTGGGAAGGGTTTTCAAATTTTACCGGAACCGGGATATTAGTTGATTCCACCACTATTGAAGTATGTGTGGGTAACAATTTTAGCTTTGACCTTTCATATCCTGATCCAAATCCATTAGATATTGTAACCGCTACATCTAACATTGCCAATGTATTACCAGGTGCTATCATCACCAATACCCCTGGAAACCCTGCCATTATACATGTAGATTGGACTACCCAATCGGGTACCCCTTCTTTTAATTCGTTTTCGGTTTCGGTTTCGGATGATGCCTGTCCCATTTTTGGTATTACCAGTGCTTCCTATGTTATTCGAGTCACTGCCTCCACTTATGCCGGTCTGGATAAGTCTATCTGTGAAGGAATTGAATGGACCCAACTCAACGCCCAAGGTGGTACCATTTTTGACTGGAGTGTTCTAACGGGTTCTCCTATTGATACCGTTCCAACATCTCCTTTCTTCAATATGTCTTGTACACATTGTGCGACACCTCAAGTCTCTCCACAAACAACAACAACATATATTGTCACGTCTAATTTATCTACTACTTGTCAAAATACAGACACCGTCACCATTACTTCCGCACCCAATTATATAGCTAGTTCTGGTCCCGACACTGTTATTTGTACGACAGATTCTATGCAATTATTCTCGAGTGCCTCTATTCCGGGTACGTTTACCTATGCTTGGGATAATTACATTCGTATTTCTAATGATACAATTCAAGCTCCTAAAACATTTTCGTC
>CAJXZP010000076.1 GCA_913062955.1 uncultured Flavobacteriales bacterium
TATTGGCTTCCACTTCTGCAATTTTAGCTACAATTTCAAGTACCTTTTTACTACCTACTTCCCCCCCTTCACTTTCCGTGGTAATTTTGGAGGATTTACAACCTACCCATATGGTAGACAAAAGGAGTATGGCTAATACCTTTTTCATTTAAGGAATGTATTTATTATACTTGATTTTATCCGCCAACTTATCCGTTCCGCCACCTTTTTCTTCGGCCGCTTTCCAGTTTATCATAGCCTCTTCTTTTTGGCCATTCTGAAATTGGGCGTCCCCTAAATGTTCCATTATTTCTGCCGATTTCTGGGGGTCATTATCTACTGCTTGTTGCAAGTATTTAATCGCTTCAGGGAAATTGCCCATTCGAAATAAAATCCATCCGTAAGTATCTAAATACACGGCACTTTTCGGATTTCGATTTACGGTCCGTTTCGACATTTCCTCCGCTTTATCCAACTGCTCACCTTCCACACTTAAAAAGTAGGCATAATTGTTTAACACATAATCGTTAGATGGTTTCATTCTTAAAGAATGATCGTAAGCCAACCACGCTTTTTGGGTATTCCCACTTTGGTAGTACGCATCCCCCAAATTGGCCATGATTTGTATCTCCAGCTCTGGCATTCCATAAGAAAGTTCCTTTGCCATTTCTAAAGAAGAAATTGCTTTTGTGTAATTTTTCTTTTGTAATTGTCCTAAACCCTGAAAATAATGAGGTAAAACTTGATTTGGAAATAATTCAGAACAAGCAGTGCTATGCTTTATGATAGCATCAATATCATTGATTTCAGAATCAATAAATAGCACTTGGTTCCACACTTGATACTTACTATTATCAATATCAATTGACTTCAAATACATCGTACGAGCCTCTTTCTTTTTATTTTCACCATACAGAAAATCTCCATAAATGGCCCATGTTTTGGCATCATTAGGATTGGTTTTAGTCAAAACTTCTAACAACTCATACATTTCCGCTTTTACTTCTGCATCTTTAACCGATACATCTAATAAAGCTAACAAAATCCCCATTTTAGAATCAATATTAACATCTTTAGAGCCGAAAGCTTCCTCCAAATTTTTGAAAGCTTCCTCTTTTTGTCCAATTTCCGTATAATATTCATACAGCGCTAATTTCACATACGGGTCATTGGGATGTTCCATTTTCAAAGTCTCGTATAACCCAATGGCTTTATCTGTTTCACCTCTTTTTTTGTAAAACGAGGCCAACATACTGACATACCTAATCTCGCTTGGATTTTTTTCCTTTAACTCCACCAATTTGGTTTCTGCTTTCACATCCATTCCTTGATACTCATACAACTTGTATAATTGCTCTGATAAAGAATTATCATATCCTGTTAAGGCCTCCAGGCTTTCATAGGTAGCAATAGCTCCAACCCCATTATTGGAATATAAATAGGCACTACCTAATTCGTAGTAATAATTTAATTCGTTCGGACTCTTTTTAATTAGTTGCTCATAAACCTCGGCAGCCTGTGTATGATTTTTAGTATTCATATACACCGCCCCTAAATTTTCCAAATACCATCTATTATCAGGGATAGCAGCCACTACTTCCTCTGCCATTTGCACTGCCTGATCATTATACCCCATTTGGATAAACAAATTGGAAAGCTGGTATTTAACAGCCACATTATTGGCATCGATAGTTAAACATTGCTGAAAATAAGCCGTAGCTCCTTTAAAGTTGCCCGAATACTTAGCCGACATACCTGCGAAGAAAGTTTCATCAAAAGCCACTTTTTCTCCACCACTTAACGTTTTGGAAGTGAATACTTCTTTATCTACCGATTTTTTTGTGATGTTACATGATGTGGCAAACATGGATACACTCCAAACCGCAATTGCAATATTTTTCCAGCTTTTATACACTATAATCTCCAATATTTAAATCTTCGCTCGCATCTTCTAATTTCACAAAATGCCCAATCATCGAATTGGCTATAGATTTGTTCTTAATAGATGTGTTGCTGTAAACAATAGAATTTTCAATAACGGATGTTTCAACTTTCGTGTTTTCACTTAATGAAACTCCAGGCCCAATTACTGAATTACTAATTTCAACCCCTTCACCAATGTAACATGGCGGAATAATCACCGAGTTGGTTACCTTAACCGAAGGATGAACTAATTCATTCCCTTTTTCAAGTTCGAATGCTAAAACTCTTGAATTGGTATATACCGTGGCATTTTTATTACCACAATCCAACCATTCATCTACTTTTCCAGGTACAAATTTCACTCCTTTTCTGGTCATGTTACGAAACGCATCAGGTAACTGATATTCCCCACCATTCATGATTTCATTATCCAATAAATATTGCAATTCTGATTTCAAGTTATTTCCATCTTTAACATAATAGATACCTATCATGGCTAAATCGGAAATAAATTCGGTTGGTTTTTCTATGTAATCAATAATGACTCCAGCATCATCCAACTTTACCACACCAAAGGCAGATGGATCATCAATTTGTTGTACCCAAAGCACCCCATCAGCATCTTCATCAATTTGAAAATCTGCTTTAAATAAAGTATCTGCAAAAGCCACAATAGTTTTCCCATCCAATACTTCTTCCGCACACATAATAGCATGAGCAGTACCTAAAGCTTCGTCTTGATAATGAATACTACCAACAGCACCTGCGTCTTTGGCAATTTGCATTAACGACTCCTCGGTTTCCTTACCGAAGCGTCCGGTAACAAAGCCAATTTTATCAATAGGTTCGTTACACATTTCCGCCAAATTCTCCACCAAACGTTGCACTATAGATTTACCTGCAATAGGTAAAAGCGGTTTGGGAGTGGTTAAAGTATGCGGACGCATTCTTTTCCCCATTCCGGCCATTGGTACAATAATATTCATTTGTTGTTTTTGTTAGGTTAGATTGTTGCTTGAAAAGACAACGAATTATTTTTTATTTATTCCTTTAAAAATCTTAAAATTTCCTAAACCCGTTTTCTGTAAGAAAAAACTAATAGAGGTCCACAAAACACCTAATCCATAAATCGAACTACGTTTTAGATTAATAGACGATGCTTCTTCAAAATATTTGGTTGGACACGTTATTTCGGCCATTTCATAACCCGCCATAGCAATTTGAGCTAACATTTGGTTATCAAATACAAAATCATCCGAATTAATATTGTAATCAACCGCTTCCAAAACCTCCCTTGAAAATGCGCGATACCCAGTATGGTATTCAGAAAGCTTTTGTCCCATCATAATATTCTGAAACAAGGTAAGCAATCTATTGGCGATAAACTTATAAATAGGCATTCCCCCTTTTAGAGCCCCTTTTCCTAAAATCCGAGAACCCAAAACCACTTGATACACATCGTTGGCAATAACGTAGCTCATGGGCTCAATTAACTTAGGTGTATATTGGTAATCAGGATGCACCATTATTACAATATCCGCATTAATTTCTAGTGCTTTATTGTAACAAGACTTCTGATTACCACCATACCCCTTATTCTTTTCGTGACGAATAACATGCTCTATTCCCAGCCTTTTAGCCAACAGAGACGTATTATCACTACTTTTATCATCTACCAAGATTACCTCATCAACAATATCTCGAGGAATTTCTTTATAGGTCTTTTCAAGTGTTAATTCTGCATTGTACGCAGGCATAACCACCACTACTTTTTTATTCTTTATCATGTGCTAAAATGAGCGCCAAAAGTAATCGAACCATACCAAATTAACCAATTGGATATAAGAACTATTTTTCACGTGAATTAAGGGGCCTAATTTATACAAAAAATGATATTTTGGCCGAAACTTTCTCATGTCCAAATTACTTTTTTCTTTTCTTCTAGTTTCTATCTCTTTTTTTGCCTTTAGTCAGGACCACTCCTATGAAGGTATAAAATCCAAAGGAACCATTCCTGAAGACTTTACAAAATTTACCTTAGACAAAATAAAAGAGGCTCAAGAACAAGCGTTGTACGCTACCAAATCGAATAGGAAGGCCAGATCTGAATTTTACGAAATATCCAATTTCGGGGTAGATCAACTACTTCAAAGTGGTCGAGTTTGCTTTAACGATACGATCAGCAACTATGTTAACCAAGTTTTTGAAGAAATTCGGTTTGCCAACAAATCAATTCCATTAGGTATCCGAATTTACACGGTAAAATCACCTGTTGTAAATGCGTTCACGACCGATCAAGGTATTATTTTCATTAACACAGGGTTAATAGCCCAATTAGAAAACGAAGCCCAATTGGCATTTATTCTATGTCATGAAATAGTTCATTATATGGAGAACCATGTCATGGAAGGTTTTATTGCGAGTTCTGAAATTTCAAAAAGCAAAAACGATTATAAAAGGACCTCAAATATTGACAAAGAATTAGCGACTACTAGATATTCGCGAAAACTAGAAACCGAGGCCGATAAAAAAGGACTGAAAATGTTCCTGAAAACTACCTACGATCCATTCGCCATTGATGGTGTATTTGATGTTCTTTTATACTCCTACCTCCCTTTTGATGAATTACCCTTTGACAGCAGCATTTTAGAGATTGGAAATTATCAAATACCGGATGGATACTTTCTCACGGAATTTAAAGATATTCATGTAGATGAAAACGAAGACGACTCCAGGCATACACACCCTAATATTGGAACACGAAGACGAATGGCCAATAAATTGGTCAACGAAGCGAAGGTTAGTGGCTCCAAGTTTCTAGTATCAGAAAAAGACTTTTACGCAGTTAGAGCGGCAGCTAGATATGAGGTTTTACGCTTACAAATGATCAATACACAGTATTCGGAAGCCTTATACAGTGCATTTATTTTACAAAAGGAATATCCTAATAATCCACTGCCTAAAATTGCTATAGGCGAAATACTTTATGGGACCGCTCTTTTTTCAAATACTCGAGATAAAAGAACGGTAGTTGGGTATTACAAAAAACAACAAGGCTATATTCAATCTACATTTTATCTACTCAATAAACTTCAACCTGAATCCATAACACTTCTTGCCTTACGATACAACTTGTATTTACACCAATTATACCCCGAGAATAACGGTATTGAAAACAGAATAACCTCATTATGTAAAGACCTGGACTACCATCATGGGGTATCCTTTGATGATTTAGTCTTTTCAATTCCTGTAAAGGAAGAAGAAATAGTAAGCCAATCAACGGACCTCATAGAAACTCCAAAAACAAAAAGTAAATACGATCGAATAAACGCACGTAAAAAGAAAAAGGAAAAAGTTTCAAAAACTCAATGGGCCAAGGAAATTTTTTATCAGAGTGGTGATGAAGATGAAATAGAAGAGTATTTTGAAAAAGGTAAAAAGTTATCAGAAATAAAAAAGTACCAACTCGCCAAAACAGATGATCCCGATCTAAACTCAGAAGCGAGACAGCAAAAAGCTAAATATGAAAAATTAAAAAGGAATAAAGGTAGAGCTTTAGGCATTGAAAAAGTGGTGCTGGTGGACCCATATTATAACATATATAATTATACCAAGGAAGAAGTACATCAACAAGTTAAATCTGAAAAGGAAGAAATACAGGCAATGGATAATCTGGAGAAAATAGCCCAGAAGACCCACTTAAATTTAAACATATTAACCCCGTATAAATTTGCCGGTTCAGACATTTCCAAATACAACGATTTTTCATTACTAAATGAATGGGTCAACGAAAGATATTCTTTTGGTAATAGATCTAACTACACCTCCTCTACCGAAGAGATTCAAGATTTAGTGGATCGTTATGGTACCAAATACTTCGCCTGGACCGGGATTGTGAATACCACTCTTCCAAGGGAGAGTAAACTTTTAGTTGCGTTATATAGCATCTATTCGATTGTTGGTATTCCTTTGGGGATTTATTATGCAACCACCAAAGAAAAACACACGAAAATTTATTTTGCTCTTTTCAATATTGAAACGGGCCAATTAGTTATGTACGAAAACAGAGATGTATCTATGTCTGACTCTGATGGATTGCTGAACTCACAGTACTACGACATATTTAATCAAATTAGAAACTAACTATTATTACCCCAATGAAATTTTCATATTATTCTAAAAAGATACTCTTCCCAATACTTTTAGTCTCCCTTTTAGCGGTTAGTATTCATACGTATGGACAGGTATCAGGTTATTTAGGCAAGCGAATTCTAGTCGGATTTGAAGTGCCTTGTATTGTCAAATTAAATTTAATGAGCCCAATAGATTACACTTATGGTTACTATAACGAAAACCATAATTTTGTAAACACCAATGAGTATGCAAAAGTAAATTTCCTTTATCGTCCTACTTTTAAAGTGGAATATGTCTTTACAAGAAAGAGCACCGTGCAAATGTTTGTACGAATTTTCAATCCCAAGGTAGACATCCCTATTTTCACTAGAGACTCAAACAGCCAAACCCTATCCTACACACCCAAGAGTCGTGTTAAAATGAACACCATTAATATAGGGGTAAAATACAAGTTGTATTTCGGAGACGCTGTGAGCCCGATTGGATTTTACAATAGTTTTGGTTTGGAATATTCTAGAATGAAATTCGATGTGGACACCAATACTTTTTCGACCGACAATTATCAATACTGGAATCAAGGAAGTAATTATGCCATACCTGAACCCACTACCACTTCCAATTTTATTGCCAGCTACTGTTTTGGCAAACAAAGTACTCTTGGAGACCATTTACTTATGAACATTGGCTTTGAACTCGCTATTCCAATACGACTAAAAAAATCGGAGGAAACAGTGGCAGAAGAGGATTGGGCTAAAACAGCCGGCTCCATACAGACATGGAAACATTCTTTTGTTAATGTCACCCTTGGCTTTTCGTTACCCCTTTAAATAACTAAGGGCCAATACCTGTTACCAATTTACCATTTCGAACATTCAAAAAGCTCAAAAAAAACATATTTTGCAAAAAAAATTAATCGCTATGAACAAGTGGACTTTACTCTTATTTTTCTTTGTTATTTGTGCACAAGGCAAAACCCAAGAGACCTCCTATACTGGCCTTAAATCCAAAGGATATATTCCGGATGATTTCACAACACTCACCTTAGAAAAAATCAAAAAAGCCCAAAACAAAAAACAAAGTCAGGCAAAATCAAAATTTTACGAATTATCAAATTTCGGGATAGACAAATTACTTCAAAGCGGACGGGTTTGCTTTAACGACACCATTAGTCAATATGTTGCTAAGGTTCTAAAGGAAATTCAAAAAAGCAACCCATCTGTTCCTAAAAACTTAAAAATATATACCGTAAAATCACCCGTAGTAAATGCTTTCACTACAGACCAAGGAATAATATTTATCAATACCGGATTATTGGCTCAATTAGAAAATGAGGCACAATTAGCTTTCATTCTTTGTCACGAAATTATTCACTATACAGAAGACCATGTTATGGAGGGGTTCCTAAATCAAACAGATTTAGACGATAGTAAAAATGACTATAAACGAACCACTTACATTGATAAAGAGTTGGCTACAACAAGGTTTTCAAGAAAGTTAGAAAACGAAGCCGATGAAAAGGGTTTAGCGTTATTCTTACAAACAAAATACGATCCAGCTGAAGTTGATGGTGTTTTTGATGTGCTACTATACGCACATTTACCCTTTGATGAACTTCCATTTGATAGCGCATTGTTAGAGGTTGGTGAATATAAAATACCCCCTAAGTATATTCTAAAAAAATTCAATGATATTGAAGTTGATGAAAATATTGATGACTCAAAATTAACTCACCCCAATATTGGTACTCGAAGAAAAAATGCAAAAAACATACTTTCCTTGCTCCCTAAAACTGGCGAAAAATTTCTCATCTCTGAGAATGACTTTTTTTCGGTTAGAGATGCCGCAAGAATAGAGGTTTTAAGGTTACAAATCATTAACTCAAAATATCCAGAGGCCTTGTATAGTGCATTTATCCTAGCCCATGACAACCCAACACTTTCCTTACCTGAAGTTGCAATTGGTGAAATACTATATGGCTCAGCACTCTTTGATAATTCTAATTCAGATAGAACGGTTCTAGGAGACTATAGGGTACATCAAGGATTTGTTCAATCAGCTTATTACCTATTACATAAATTAAATTCAAAAAACCGGGGATTGGTTGCTCTTCGTTACAATTTATTCCTCCATCAAAAATACCCACAAAACAAAACCATAGAAAACAGGATAATTTCTCTTTGTGAGCATTTAGACTTTATCCATGACATCCATTACTCAGATTTAAATTTTTCAATTTCACAAGACAGCTTATCCAGCCATGAAAATGCCCCCCCTTTGTCTGAGCAAAAAAAAGGGAGTACCCCAATTGTTTATGTAATGAATTCAGACGAAGACAAGGTCGATTTAGATAAAGAAGAGAAAATACGAACATCCACCAAAAAAGCGGACCCTAATTGGGCCCAACACATCTTTTTTCAAAGTGGAGATACCGCTGAAACAAAATCATTCTTCAAAAAAGGAGAACAACTTTCCAAGAAAAAACAATACTTATTAGGAATTACGGACGATCCAAAAAAAAATAGAAAATCTAACAGAGATAAAGAAAGATATCGGAAAAAAACAAAGAAAAAAGGGCGTTCTCTCGGCTTAAACAAAATTGTTTTAGTTGATCCTTATTATTCCATTTATGACTTCACAAAGAAAGATGCTCACAAACAAATAGAATCAGAGAATGAAGAAATTGAAACTCTCAAAAGGTTTGAAAAAACAGCCAAACAAGTAAATCTAGAATTGGACATATTAACCCCTTATCGATTTGATAGTTTAGATGTTGAAAAATACAATGATTTCTCCCTATTAAATGAATGGGTAAATGAACGTTTTGTTTTAGGAGGGCGGTCTCAGTACCCATCATCTGCAGAAGAAGTGCAATATTTGGTTAATAAATATAACACGAAATACTTTGCTTGGTCCGGCCTCATCAATACCAGTCTTCCCAGAAAGAATAAGATTTTAGTTGGCGCTTTAAGCCTTTATTTTGTTGTAGCCATACCCTACGGAATTTATTATATTGCCTCTGACAATAGGACCACACATATCTATTTTGCCATTTTTAATATCGAAACTGGCCAGCTAGT
This sequence comes from uncultured Flavobacteriales bacterium, assembly GCA_913062955.1. Lineage (GTDB taxonomy): Bacteria > Bacteroidota > Bacteroidia > Flavobacteriales_G > Salibacteraceae > CAJXZP01. Next base: position 9,117 of record CAJXZP010000076.1, read on the forward strand.
CATGTACGAAAACAGACCTATAGATATGAATGACACCAACGGACTCCTAAATTCTCAGTACTACGATATTTTTAATCAAATACACAATTAGCATCGAAAGAAACACCGATTATATGAACTCTACAGTAAATACAAAAACTATCCTCTTAAGCTTACTTTTTGGGTTTTATGTATCCACCGGATTTTCACAAGTACCGGGATATATGGGTAAAAGAATTGCCCTAGGCATTGATCTTAACACTTCTGTTTGGCAAAGAGGACAATTTACCTACGGATATTACTCTGAGCAGGGAGAATTCACCCCCACGTTGGAATTATACCCGCAACTATATGTTATGTTTAGACCTACTCTAAAACTAGAATTTGCCACATCTCGTAAAAACTCTATTCAAGGTTTTTTCCGAATGTTTAGCTCCAAAGCAGATGCTCCAAAAATCAACATCCCATATGAGAGCATAGATGGATACACCCTAAATTTAACCTATATCCCTCGGGATTTGGTACAGATGAAAGGCCTAAATGTAGGAATTAAAATTACGCATTATTTTGGCCAACAAATTAGCCCTATAGGTTTTTACAATAGCTTTGGTTTAGAATACTCAAGAATGACCTTTAAAACATCGCAGACTAATTTTTCGGCATATCATCCCATAACAAAAACACTTGAGTATACTGATATACAACCCGATATCGGACAAAACATAATTGTATCCTATACCTTAGGACGACAAACGACACTTAAAGAAAAAGCATTAATTAATTTTGCTTTCGAGTTTGGTTTTCCAATACTATTTTATATACCTGAGGATGGCATTGAAAGACAAAATTGGGCACAGGTTAATGGGGCCAAGCAAGCACTTAATCATTCGGCAGTCAACTTTGTAATTGGATACTCCCTCCCTTTTTAATTTTTTATGAATGCACCAAAAATACAGGACATGAAAAAATTTTCATTTTTAATTCTAATCACCCTATGTTCCTTAATTAGCATAGCTCAAAACCAGAATTATTATGGTTTAAAATCCAAAGGAGATATTCCGGATGATTTCACGACCCTTACCATCCAAAAAGTGGAAGCCGCCAAACAACAAATTGAAGGAAAAGATAAAACAAGATCAAAGTTCTATGAGGTCACAAATTTTGGTGTAGATAACCTTCTTCAAAGCGGAAGTGTTTGTTTTAATGACACGCTGAGTAGTTATGTGGAAAATGTGTTAGAGGAAATTAGATCTGCTAACCCATCTATTCCAATTGACATTCGGGTATATTCGGTTAAATCACCGGTGGTAAATGCCTTTACTACAGATCAAGGAATAATTTTCATCAATACAGGATTAATCGCACAACTAGAAAATGAAGCTCAATTGGCTTTTGTTTTATGTCATGAAATCATTCATTACACGGAAGGACATATCATGGAGGGGTTTCTAGAGAACACAGAAATCAACAACAAAAAGAATGACTATCACCGAACAAAGTCTATTGACAAAGAGTTATCCTCTACTCGATTTTCGAGAAAATTGGAAAAAGAAGCCGATAAAAAAGGACTAAAGTTATTTTTAAACACAGATTACAATCCACAGGAAGTAGATGGTGTTTTTGATGTACTTCTATATTCCTATTTGCCTTTTGATGAAATTCCATTTGATAGTAGCATTTTGGAAATTGGGAATTACCAAATTCCAGATAAATATTTTTTAACCGAATTAAATGAAATTGAAGTGGATGAAGACGAAGATGATTCCCGCCATACACATCCCAATATCGCCAAACGGAGAAAAAGAGCGGACGATATTCTAATTAAAGAAAAGCAAACAGGAAAAGATTTTATTGTTTCAGAAAAAGACTTTTTTGCGGTCCGAGCTGCGGCTCGTTACGAGGTATTACGTTTACAACTAATAAATGGAAATTATAGCGAGGCTTTGTATAGCGCTTTTATTCTTAATCAAGAATTCCCTAACAACCCACTCCCTCAATTGGCTATTGGCGAAATACTCTTTGGAACCGCTCTATTTGCCAATGACAATAATAAAAAAGAAGTAACTGGTTACTACAAAAAGAAACAAGGTAGCGTACAGCAATGTTATTTCCTATTAAACAAACTAAAATCAAAAGATATCACCATTTTAGCTACGCGATACAACTACATGTTGTTGGAAAAATATCCTGATGATTTTTTGGTGAAAAAGAGAGTTGAAAAACTATTTACAGAATTGGTATATCACCATGAATTAACCTCTTCAAAATTTAATTTCGATAATTACGCCAGCCCCAAATCGGACTCTACAACAACGAAGGTTAAACAAGTTAACAGTAAATATGACCGAATCAAATCAAAAAAGAAATCCCAGTCAAAAAAGAGCATCGATAAAAACTGGGCTTTTGACTTATTTGTAGGTTGTGGTTGCGAATCAGATGTAGATGATTTTTTTGAACTCGCTAAAGAAAAGTCGGATAAAATCCAATTGCATCGAGGTGAAACGGATGATTTGGATTTAAACAAAGCTTCTAGAAAAGATACGGAGGAATACAAAAAGTTAAAAGAAAAAAAGGGCCGATCATTGGATATCCCTAAAATTGTAATAGTGGATCCTTATTACATTGTTTATGACCAACTGAGTAAAAAGGACAACCTGAAACTTATGAAGTCGGAACAAGAACAAATAGAACAGATTAGCGAATTGGAATCCATGGCTAGCAGCTCTAACCTAGAATTAACCATTTTAAGCAATTACAAATTCAAAACGGGAGATGTAGATAAATTCAATGATTTTTCATTATTGAAAGAATGGGTTTCTGAACGTTATTTAATGGGCGACAAAACGAGTTTAACCTCATCGGCCGAGGAAGTTCAAAACCTAATTGACAAATACGACACTAAATATTTTGCCTATACAGGTGTGGTGAGTACAAATATTCCTAGAAGGAAAAAATTTGGCACTGCATTTCTTTACGGTTGCACCATCATTGGACTGCCCTATTCCTTTTATTATCTATTTACAGATCAAAAAATCACACTTATCTATTTTGCCTTATTTGATATTGAGTCTGGTGATCTGGTGATGTATGAAGAACGTGAACTATGGGAAAAAGATAGTGATGGATTGTTAAGGAGTCATTACAGCGAAATGTTTAACCAAATAACCCGTAATTAAGATGACAACCACAATTTCAAAATTGCAATATCCATTCTACAAGAATCTTTCCAAGTGGGTTATGGTATTTTCATTTATCCTGACGAGTATAAGTAGTGTATTTGCTCAAGGTTATATTGGTAAAAGATTCGCTATTGGCTTTGAACTCCCACTTAATATGGGAATTATCTCACAGCAAAATTTCACCTATAAATCACCAGACGAATATGGCGATTTACAAACGGTACCGATGGATATAGAAAAATGGTATTTAAATGCCCGGCCATCCATAAATTTAGAACTAATTCTTAATCGAAAATCTTCAATTCAAGCTATATATAGGTACTTTACCGATGTCATAGATGTTGGTGGATTTCAGCACCAACAGGAGCAGTATTACTCCAATTCTAAGTCACGGATGAATAGCCAAGGATATGGTTTAAAATACAGACACTGGCGTAGAGATGGCCTAAGTCCATTGGGGAAATATCTTTCATTTGGCGTAGAGTACATCACATCAAATGTTACCGTTCAAGACAGACAATTTCATTCTAAGTATGGCCATACCTATACTCCAGATACCAAAACCAGTCATTTTGGAGGATCCTTTGGTTTTGGCACACAATATTCCCTTAGTCCCAAAACAGTATTCAATTTTGGGGTTGAGGTAGGAATTGGCTATAATTTAGCAAATTCCGGGGATAGTCAAAGTGGGCAAGCCCTAGCTGAAGAATGGGCTAAAAAGAATAGCAAAACCTCCTTAAGCAGGGCATACATTATTAATGTGATTTTAGGGATTTCCCTTTTCCCATAACATGCCCAACATTGGGGCTGAAAAAACAAAAAAGGATGTATTCCCATTTTTTCCAATCATGGCTGAGACTATTTAATCCTATTATTAAAATCGGTTTCATTCTTATTTTATTAATGCTATTTAAAAGCTATCTTTTAGTCAAGGCTATTTTGGAAAAAGGATGTCTAGTGGGTTTGAAACACCTGTAAACATGAGTGTAAATCTGTTGTTTTATGAAGCCTACTAGGATTAAGGTGATACTTCTGACCCAGCCCCAAAAAGAAGCCACATTACCGGTACTTTTGGTTTTGGTACACAACATGCTTTGCGCTCTAAAACGGTGTTCAATTCCCGAATTGAGGTTGGCATTGGTAGAAATATTTTTAACCGTGGCTCGGTGAAGGATTTACAACGATCCCTTCCATCGGTTTATGACTGGGCAAAAAAATAGTAGAACTAGTATTAATCGAGCTTATATAATAAGCGTTGTTTTAGGACTTTCTTTATTCCCTTAGTTTCTTTCCCCAAAACTAGCCATAATCTTATCAAAAAGCGTAGTCGCCAGTTTCACATAAGACTCGTGAGTCCAACCTGCTACATGTGGCGTTAATACGACCTTATCAGAATTTGCTAAATAGGTAAATGGCTCGGGGATTTGAGCCCCTTCAAAGTTCCCAAAGGCTTTGGTTTCGTATTCCAATACATCTAAACAAGCGCCTAAAACTTTCCCTGATTTCATTCCTTTCATTAACGATTCGGTATGTACTATTTTCCCTCTTGCAGTATTGATTAGGTAAAAGGGGTGGGTACAATTGGCAATAAACGTTTCCGAAAATAAATAACGGGTTTCATCCGTTTCAGGTAAGTGAAAACTAATCACATCAGATTGTTCTTGAATTTCTTTTAAGGATGCAGCCTGTGCATTTTCATCGGTTATGGGAGCGTATTTATCGTATGCTAAAACTATTACATCAAACCCAGATAATTTTTTGGCAAAACGTCTACCCGTGTTTCCGTAACCAATTAAACCAAGGGTTAAACCGTCTAACTCTATCCCTCTATTTTTTTCACGATTCCATTCTTGGTTTCGAACTTCCGCATCCCCATGTTTCAATTTATTGAACAACATCAACAACATACCCAAAGCGTGTTCGGCCACCGCATTTCTATTTCCTTCCGGAGAATTGAATACCTGAACATGGTGTGCTTTAGCGGCAACTTGATCAATATTCTCTAATCCAGAACCTGAGCGAGCAATAAATTTGAGTTGCTTTGCGGCCACCAAAAAGGTTTGATCAATCGTAAATTTACTTCGAATTACTACCCCTTGATACTGCTCAATTACATTGAAAATTTGTTCTTTATTCCATTGGGTTGCATCCGTACATTGATAGCCGGATTGGGTTAAACGACTTTCCAAAATAGGATGAACCGAATCAATAAATAGTACGTTCATAGTTGAAATAAATGGATTATGGAAAACAGAGAGTTTACATTTTACATCATGGATGCATATATATATTGCCCCACAAAGAAGTAAATAAATAGACCCGTAATATCATTCATTGTAGTAATAAACGGCCCGGTAGCTAATGCGGGGTCAATATCTAATTTTTCTAACGATAATGGAATTAAAGTCCCGGTAACTGAAGCAAACAAAACCACTAATAGAAGTGCTGAGCTTATAGTATAACCAAGTTTAATATCAGAAAACACCAACATACTAAATAACATAGCCAGCCCCGAAATAATTAATCCATTTAACAACCCTTGTTGCAACTCCTTCCACAATTTCCCCGTCAAATCATTGTTCTTTAGGGTATTATTAGCCAATCCTTGCACAATAATTGCGGATGATTGCACGCCAACATTTCCACCTGTTGCGGTAATCATCGGAATAAAAAATGCTAATGCTGGAATAGTTGCTAAAGAGGTTTCGTAACCTCCAATAACCATAGCACTTAACATAGAACCACCTACTCCAATAATTAACCAAGGTAATCGGGCTCGCATCAATTGCCATATAGAATCTGAATGTTCAATATCCTCCGAAATACCAGAAGCCATCTGGTAATCTTTATCCGCTTCTTCCCGAATAACATCTACCACATCATCAATGGTGATTCTACCCACCAACCGTTTCAAGGCATCAAGTACTGGAAGCGCTACCAAATCATATTTATCCATAATTTGAACGACCTCTTCTTGCGAAGTATCGGTATGTACCCCTTCAATATCTTCAATCAAGATATCACTCATTCGAGAATGTACGTTGGCTGTTAATAATTTTTTTAAGGGTAGTCGGCCTTTCAATATATTATTCCCATCAACGACATAAATGGTATACACTTGTTCAATTTCGCCTGCTTGCTTTCGCATTTCACGAATACTACGTGCAATATCCCAAGAATCTTCAACTACGACCATTTCCTTACCCATCAAAGCACCAGCGGTACCTTCTTCGTAATTTAACAAGTCAATAATATCGCTAGCGTGTTCTACGTCCTCAATAGCCGAAACCACCTTGTTTTGCACTTCTTCATCTAATTCCTGAAGTAAATCAACGGCATCATCCGACTCCAAGTTATTTACAAACTTGTCGGCAATTTCTTGTGGACTTAAACTTTCCACCAGTTTTTCACGCTGGTCTTCATCCAACTCCATCAGTACAGCAGAACTATCTTCGTCATTCAAATGACTCATGATTTTTTCTGCCTCTTCAACGGAGAGGTCGTCCATAATTTCGGCTATATCGGCTACGTGCAGTTCGGCCAAATAATGACTTAATACATCCCTGTTACCTTCATTTAAAAGTGATTTCAAATGGGCAATAGACTCCTTATTTACCTCAAATCTTTCCATACAGATTTTGCTTGTTGCAAAAATAGTATTTAATGGGTGTAGAAAACGACCGAAATAGCAGTTATCCCCATTAAGAAATTACTAATCGATAGCTTTCCAAACCATATCTTTCAACTCCGTTAAACCCATATGGGCCGCAGATGAAATAAAGGTATAAGGAATATCAATGGTCATCTCCTCTTCAATAGCTTCTTGTAATTCTTCGTCAAGCAAATCCGTTTTGGTAATAGCTAACACCCGTTTTTTATCCAGTAATTCCGGATTATATTTCCGTAATTCGTTTACCAAAATCTCATATTCCTTCGTAATATCATCCGCATCTGCTGGCACCATAAAAAGCAATGCAGAGTTACGTTCTATATGACGTAAGAACCGAATACCCAGACCCTTACCTTCTGACGCACCTTCAATAATACCGGGAATATC
>CAJXZP010000077.1 GCA_913062955.1 uncultured Flavobacteriales bacterium
CTCCCACAGGAAGTAAATCATTTCCACTTTCCTGAATTTTGTCTCCAGCACTTATATTCCCACCGGCACTAACCTTGTCTGCAACGGTTACATCGTCATTTACAATTAACTGATCGGTAACCGTTAAATCGTTGCTAACTGTCATTGAATTAGTTATTATCGCATTCGTTGTGGTTAGCCTTGCCGAAGTTATGTTATCTGTAACGGTGATATCATCATTCACAATCAATTGATCGGTTACGGTTAAGTCATCTCCAATAGTCATACTTTGGTTGGTCGTTACCATACCCGTACCAGATGTTATCAATGTTATATCTCCATTAGCTCTAGAATTCACCATACTAAAACTCGGATTTGAATTGGTAAAATACCCAAAATATCCAGATCTTGTCGTTGCACCATCTGCATAAAATTCCATAAAAGAACTTTCTCCTGACCCTGCTTCTAGTCGCAACATGGCACCACTACTTTTAATATGAAAAGCGACCAATGGAGACGAAAGGCCAACGCCAACATTGCCTTTATCCCAAAAAATATTATTCGCATTGTGATACATTCCAACGCTTAACCAGTTAGGCGTTGTGGAACTGCCCAAATTGTAATACAAACCAGGAAAATGATCCGTTTGAAAAAGAGTTAGGCCCGTTGCAGGTTGAAAAATATTACTCAACTGTAATTGCGTAGTCCGAGGAAATAATATTCCTTTATTCGTTCCTTGAACATCCAAGGCAGCGGAAGTGTCAGGATTAACCGTGTTAATTCCTATTTGCCCAAAAGTGGTATTCGTGGTAAGAAATACTAAAAATACAAATAGAAGTTTTGAGATGTGTTTTAAAGCCATGGTAACTGGTGGATTGATTTACAATACAAACATAACTGACCTTTATACTCTCATTGGTATATTTTCATCGACTCGTTTATCGTTCTACCCACCCGTTTGTTGTTTTTTACCCACTCGTTTGTTGTTTGGATTAAAAATGGGTGGAGATTGTATCCCTAACACCAGGGCCATCTCCCTCAAAATCTAAACGTACTCCGATGGCCGTTTACCAAATTCATTTTTGAATAATTTGGAAAAATATTCGGGCTTTTGAAAGCCGACTTCATAGCATACCACTTTAACAGATTTACCCTGTTGTAATAAACTTTTTGCTTTTTGAAGACGGATAATCCGGGTGTATTTAGTGGGTGTCAATCCGGTCAAACTTTTAATTTTTTTGTACAAGACATCTCTGCTGATTGAGAGTAAATCAGCTAAATAGTCATTTGAAAAACCACTATTCCCCATTTCATTTAAAATAAGTTTCTCCGTTTGTTCTAACCATTTTTGGTCTACATCTGACATAATTGGTTCAATTGAAGCGAAACTTTCTTCCAGCGTTTCTTCTTCAATAAATGTTTTTCGTTCCGTATAATTGGCCATTAAATTTTTAACTCTCACCAACAATTCTTCTTCGTCAAAAGGTTTCAATAAATAATCATCTACGCCAATACGTAAGGCATTCAACCGGGTTTGCAGTTCTGCCCGAGCAGTGAGCATAATAAACGGCAATCCACGCCATTTGTCATTGGCTTTGACTTTTTCCAAGAATTCAAAACCATCCATTATAGGCATCATTACATCGCTTAAAATCAGTTGACAATTGGCCGTAGGGAGTTTTGCTAATCCTTCTTGTCCATTTTCTGCAGTAATGATATTGTAGTGTGGCGATAAAATGTACGAAAGGTAATCTCTTAAATCGTGGTTATCCTCCACAATTAAAACCGTTTGGTCCTTAACTACCGTTGGAGTCTTTTCGCTTAGTGACGAAGGTGCGGTGCTAACTTTATTATCCTCATTGATGCTTAATTGGTCCTCGGTGGTTATCATCTTAATTATTTCCTTTTTAGGAAATTTTACAAAAAAAGTGGACCCTGATTCGCATCCATTCATGTGACTTTCCACCCCTATTTCGCCTTTCATCAGTTTCACGAATTCGGCCGACAATGCCAAACCAATTCCTAACCCGCCTTCGGCTTTTTTATTCCTACTTGATTGAAAAAACCGATTGAAAACATTCGGCATATCTTCTTCAGGAATACCTCTCCCGTTGTCTTTTACGGAAATTTGCATGGTATTGCCGAGGTCTTGAATACGAACGCATATTTTACCGTTCTTAGGCGTGAATTTAAAGGCATTGGATAAGAGGTTATTCAATACCTTTTCTAATTTATTTTTATCTACTTTGATTTGCAATGATTTAGGCACCTCATATACAAATAGTAATTCCGTAGATTGCATATCTGCAAGAGATTCAAAATTGCTGATAATTGAGCGTAAGAAAGTATAGAAAACCACGGTCGTTTCTTCCAATACTAATTTGTGAGCATCAAATTTGGTCAAGTCTAAAATTTCATTGACTAGTTGCAATAATTTGTTTGTGTTTTCCTTCGCTTTGGTCAATAAATTATCGTTTCGCGTATTCAAATCTTGGCTATTCAAAACGGATTGAATGGGCCCTTGAATAAGTGTTAGCGGAGTTCGCAACTCATGAGAAATATTAGCGAAAAAACGGGACTTGGTCGCATCTATTTCCTTAAGCTCTTCCGCTTGTTGCTCAATGATCGTTTTATCTTGTTCTACCTGTTCGGTTCGTTCCTTCACCAAACCTTCTAATTCTATTTGTTTGGCTAGTAACCTTCGGCTTTTAGTCTTATAAAAATAAGACGCACTTCCTACAAATGTTCCGATAGAGAAAAGAATAAACCACCAGGTCAGATAGAACGGGCGAAGAACAATAATATCTATGATTAAGTCATTTTTAGCGTGCACATTATTCAAGGTATTCGCTGTTACAATTAATTGATGATTACCGTAAGGCAATTGCCCGAATTGAATAAAACGGTTTTTTTGTGTGATCCAATCCAAGGATTGTCCTTTTATTTTTAGCTGGTAACGGTATTGGTTATTATCCACATTTTGATAGTTAAGTAAACCGACTTCAAATGAATGAATATAATCATTGGGTTGAATCACTATCTTTTTATTCGCAATAGCGAATGCGGTTTGATCCACTATAGTTTTCTTATTTCCATCAAATTGTTCATATTTCAGTATCGTAAGAACGGGTTTTATTTCTTGTTTATTGGCCTGAAAGTCTTTCGGATAAAAAGCAGTAACCCCACCTAATCCGCCAAAAAACAAACGTTGAACGTTTTCTTTATCTCGATAACTAAAATGTGAAATCCGATTAAACTCTTTTTGACCAACCCCATCTTTAGGCAAAAAATTTTCAATGGCAAAAGTGGTTTTATTCATTCGGATAATCCCATAATCACTACTCATCCAAAGGTTCCCGTAATCATCTGGATATATGGCATAGATCACATTATTAGGCAAACCATCAGCAACCGTTAACTGTTGATATTCATTTTTTGATTTATCCCAACGAATAACGCCATCGACTGTGGCTAACCAATAAATGCCTGCTCCATCTTGATACAAATGCTGCACATTATCGGTGGGTAAGAACTGATTTTCTGATTGTTCAATATTGTAAATACTTAAAAATCGATTCTTTTTTTCATCCAATAAAATCAATCCTTTATTGGAACATAACCACAACCAATTTTGATTCTTTTTATCTCTAATAATGGTTTGGATATGATAATCTCCTTTGATCAAAGGATTTGCAATTAATTGTGTTTTTTTTGAATCGGTATTAAAAATGAATAAGTTCTTTTCCGTTCCAAGCCATAATTTATTTGAAGAAATATTGGACGGAAAAATGGACCATATAACATCCGCAAAAGTCACACCTTTAGTAGTAACAAGATCATAACTAGAAAGTTGCCTATTACCAAAAAGAGCCACACGCCCTATTCCTCCCATCCACAGACCATCTCTTGATGCATAAATGGGCCGCTTGCTATTACCTGGAACTTTAATATTAGACCATTGCGTTGTTTTAAAATTATACTTCCCAATATCTTTGTATTCCAAAGTCACTGTCATTTCATTGGAATCCACTTCGATACCACGAACAGGCAATGGTTTACCGTAATGATATTGAGGATTTTCAAAAAAGGAAAACTTATTTTTCTTGAGTTCAATCAGGTAAAAACCGAAGGCGGAACTTGCCCAAGCCCTATTTTTTTTATCAAAAAAGAGTTCTTCAAAATTATTTATATCTGCTAAAGACATTATTAGCCCTTGATTTTTAGTAAACACTTTTAGGGTAGCATTATCGGCATCATAAATCCAATCCTGATGATTTCGATGGTTTTGTGTGTCCACATACGGGAATTCAGTCTTCCTATTTCTATTCCGAAGAAAAACCAAAGAATCCTCCTCCAGGGATAAGACGATGTCATAATACTTTGAATCGGTACCCTGATACGTAAAAAGAAATTCTCCAGAGTCGGAAATAAATCCAATCCAATAATATTTGTTTTCTAATATGGATGGCGTTTTAATATTTTTAAAACCTTCGGTGGAATAATAGCTATATAATTCTCTATCCTGTAAATCATTAATATAAGTGTAAAAGAAGATTCTCCCCTGCTTATCTGTAATAAGCTTTTGTGTTGTTAAATACCAGTAAAATCGTTTGTTTAATAGGATACAATCCTCCCCAAATTTTTCTGTAATTGTTTGAAATTTTTCTGTTATAGGATTGAAAAAAACAATAGATTCATCGGTTAATATCCAAAGCCAACCTGCATCATCTTGAATGATATCGTGTATATACCTCAAATCCACGCCATGGTTCTTACCTAGCCAATGCTTGAAATGATAACCATCAAATCGGTTTAAACCGTTATCAGTACCTATCCATATTAAATCGTCACGGTCCTGAAACATACATCTTACACTGCGATCTGACAAACCATCCGATGTGGTGAAGTGCTGAATATCAGCTACATACCTATTTGAATCGGGAAAAGATTGTCCATTCAAATTAGACATGGTAATAAACAGCAGACTCCAGTAAAGGGTTACTATTTTTTGATTTATACCCAAAGTATTATTTTATAGTAGTTTCGACAAATTAAAGCTATTAATAAATAGTAGGGGATTATAAAAATAATTTAACGAAGCTGAATCATAAGATATAACCGTTAGACAGATAACTTTTGACGAGGAACTTTCAAAAGAACTATTTGATAAGCAAAACCGAAACTTGCATCAAGAGAAGGAAGAAATTCAGCAGACCATAGCGATCACGCTAATAAATAATTCGAATCTCGAAAAACTGCATTGAATGGACGGCTGAAATAAGCACATTAGCAATAGCTGTTCGAGTGAAACTCAGACCGCTATTTGTTTCCATTTAATATCTTGCTATTTCAAAAATCAATTCATTTAATCCGCTACTGCTCATACATAAACCGTTGTGTTCAATTACACATTTAGGGGAAGTAATCCAATAACTTTTAGAAAACATCGTTGAGAACAAAAAAGAACGATTTTTGTTTAACCCAATAAAACAAATTGCCTTATGAAATCCATGATAATATTTAGTCCAATAATGCTACTATTTTTATTAGCTCAATCATCGTGCAGAAAAGATTGTAATAAGAGTAGTAATTGTGATTTAGAATATGACTCAGGAAGTTGCAAAGCCTATTTTCCTAAATATTATTTCGACAAAGACGAAGGAAAATGTAAAGAGTTTATCTGGGGTGGTTGTGAAGGAACTGTTCCATTTGAATCACTTGAGGAATGTAAGGATTGTGAGTGTACGGATTAAAACTACACCCAACAATCTCTTTAGTTAATTCTGCACAGAATCAGGGCTTCGGGGGATCTAAAAAAATAATAGATTTGGCTCCATAAGTTTTGCTCCAGGTTATCTGTACCCAAAATGTCCCATTGCATTCATGTCGGGGAGATTTGGATTCAGTAGTCCTAAAAAGTCTAAGCTCCTCAAAAAACATTAGTTTAGCACCACTAATAAAAGTTACCGGTACTAACCATAGTTGTGCGGAGCGGCATGCATTGCTATGTACTGAGTACTTCGGCAGGCTCAGTATAGCCCGGAGCCGAAGTGTTTAAGTAGGGTAACTTTAGCTGCAATGGAATCCACTTAATTATTGCATATACTTTACAAACCAAAAAACATAAAAAAAACTCTTTTTACTTTATCTATTGTGTTCCTTTACGTCTCCCTTGTCGCCCAAGAACAAAATCAAAAACCTAAACTACTTTTACGACCCTATTTTGAAAATGGGATAGATTTTATACAGAATGAACAATTAAAACAAGATTATCAGACCAATACCAAGTACTATTGGGGTTTAGGATTACAATTTGGACACCCTGAGAGGAGTAAAATAATTCCCTTTGCTCAGCTTACATTTTCCTCCTTTGATTTCCGTGTAGAGCTTTCAAACAATCAATTTTCGGACCATACCCTATCAGACAGACAATTTGTTGGCGGGATACAGGTTCCTATAATTAAGCGCCATTCCATGTATGTAACAACAAGGTTTGGATATAGTCATTCAACTATAAATGAATCTTTTCATGAAATTTATTCAAGTTCACATGGACTACAAGTTGGAATAGAAAAGAAAATAATAGGAAATGCAAGAATGTATATTGATTTAATTTATAATTACCAGAAGGCGAACACGACAAATTTCAAAGATTTCGATATGGTTAAGGTTGCCATTGGATTTGTGTTATAAAACATTCTAAAGCAACTCACAAAAGCTATATTTAACGGTCTACTCCAACTAAAAATGATCCTTGTAGTTCGTTAAACGTAAAGTATAATTTTAGTTTTTTAACCGAATGTAAATTAACTGATCGAAGGGGATTCTTGAGTACCTTTGAAAGCAATCACTAACGAAAATAGCAAAAAACCAAACGTTTTATTGCTTCTGCTTATCCGAACGTTTTTCTTTTGGTAAACGCTCTAAACAAAACGTAACGTTGACTCCCATTTTTACCCATCCTAAAAAAGGCAGCCAAAAGTACAATTCTAGCATTTGAATAGAATGAAAAACAGTGGACGGAAGAGAACTCCTTTTACCCTGTGAAAGAAACACTAACCAATAAAAATAAAACGTTTTCTTATCTCGGATTCTATCAAACAAAAGGGAGGTGTAGCCGTGGTTTATGTTAAAAAATTTATTTTCTAACTAATCCTGCGTATCTTAAGGAATTTATTCTGTTTTATTACTTGAAATAATCCCAGGACTTTTGTTAACCCGGGTTCATTTTTTTGCCACCTTCTAGAGTCTATTTTCGTGAAGTCATTTAATACGATATATTTGTTAACACATCAAAAAACCATTTTTGAAACCATTCGTTACGGAACGAACAAGTCAAATAAAATAGATTTTGCATTTGAGAACCTAAGGGCTTCCTTATTGTTTATGTTATTTATAGGACACGTATCCCTGTCCTATTTGAAGAACGATATCGGCAACTTGTGGTATTATTCAGACCATCAACAGAGCATTATTTTTGATGGCGTAGCTAGTGTTACAACCGTTGTTTTAATGCCCATTTACTTCCTAATAACCGGATATTTCACGCAAAAATCCATGAGTTCCTATTCAAAATCCGAAGTAATTTACAAGAGGACAAACCGAATATTACGTCCTTTTATTCTAACCTTTCTAACCATTATTCCGCTATCCGATTTTATTGGAGAAATTCTCAATGATGATTCCTCACACACCTTATTCTCCGCTATAGAAAATTCTTTCGCTCGTTACCACTGGAGTTTTTCCACTGGACATGTTTGGTTTTTATACTACCTCATAATATTTAGTATTATACAACTGCAATTTCTCAAAGAAATTACCAAAATATCCATTTATTTAAAACCCAAAACCCACGTTCATTTAGCCGGTATTTTAATAGTCCTTATGCTTTTACTTACCGGTATTTTACACCTTGAAAACTCAAACACTCTGTTAGGAAGCTATTCCCTTTTGCCATCTATTTACTCTTTAATGGGTTTTGGTATTTTTTATTTAATAGGGATTTTTCTATTTCAATACCAATCCAATAACGCCACCTTTAGCACCATGAAGTGGCCATTATTAATTATTGGTTTAGTTTTCCTAACTATTAATAATATATCGGGGTATAAGGCGATGCAAAATTCAATAAACCCAACCGAATATAACATGATAATGTCCTTTTCATTTGCAACGGCTTCTATATGTCTATCCCTTTCAATTATATGGTTGGCACAAACCTATTTTCAACAAACAACCCCATTTATTCTTTTCATTTCCAAGTCCTCCTATTTTGTTTATCTGATTCATTTACCCTTTATCCTTATATGGATTTATATATGTTCAGATGTAGAAATGAATGCCATTTACAAATTCTTCATCGTACTCATCGGTAGTATTTCATCCTCTTTTGGGGTAAACTATTTGAGGTTACGGATACAAAAAACCAATCCTTAAACAACTAAATTATGCGCTTCTTTTTAATCGATAAAATCAAAACAATTACCCCTGGAAAATCGGCTACAGGAGTTAAATGTTGGAGTTTAGACAATCCTATCTTCCAGGACCATTTCCCTGGATTCCCTACCACCCCAGGAGTACTTCTTACGGAATCGATGGCACAACTGGCCGGTATTTTACTCGAAAAAAGTTACTACGAAGAATTTGGAAATAAGGAAAAAGTTTTCCCTATTTTGAGTATTATTCAAAAGGCCAAATTCAAAAAATTTGTTGAACCAGGAGATCAATGTATCCTACAGGCTACTCTAAAATCCATCGACCGTGGACGAGGTAATTTAACCGTAAAAACTTATGTTTCAGAGGAAGAGGTATGTTCCGCCGAATTATCCTTTATCGTTGGCCATTCCACGGACACCCAAGCAAACCCATTCCTAAAAAGACAAGACGAATACTATCATAACATCTTACCTAAAACGGAGAAATAATGGGTTTATTTATTTTAAATCACACTTCTGTTTTACCGGAATCATTTCAAAAAAGAGAATTGTTAAAAACGCCACAAGCTAGTTATTGCTGGGGTTACCTCACTCTAGACCGAGATTCAAAATTCTATCCTAGTCGTAGTGACGAAAGAGTTATGCGAACGGATGTCATTGCTTCAATTATTGCCATTAATACGTTAATCGAAGATCTGGATTTAAAGCCAGGAATTGAAAATTACAACCTCTTTGTATCCAACGGGTCCTTTGTGGAGGACAACCAAAAATCTTTTGAGCGTATCACTAACGCTTATAGAGCGCTTCAACCCCAAATGAATATAGAAGAAAAGCAATCAAAAATATACAAATCCATCCCGCCCTTATTAGCTTTAGAAACCCTAACCAATTCTACCATGAGCTATATTGCTCAATATACAGGTTTTAAAAGTCATAATTTCACTATAGGTAACACTTCAATTTCAGGGGTTCATTTGTTAAATGAAGCCAAGAAGAATTTATGTAATAATCCAACCTCTTTTCTGATTTCCTCCAATTGTTCGGGTGATCAATCCTATTTATCCAACTCTTCCTTATTTTCAAATCGAGAAAATTGGAAAGAAAGTATGGCTGTAGGGTGCTTAATTGTCAAGAACACGGAATCGAAACCGAAGGAAGCAATCGCTCAAATCACCAAAATAATTACAAGTAATAAGGTCCCTAGCCTAGAAGAAAATAAAATCCGAATGAATTGGAGATATTTAATACCCGATAATAAAGCCAATTATTTAATATTTTCGGGTGCATTTACCAAGGACCAATACTTACAAGATCTTCAGTACTGCAATCAAATTTGCAAAAAATCATTTTCATACTATCCAGAATATGGAAATTTAGGAGCGTCAAATATTATTCTTTCGGTCATAAAGGCTATTCAATTAATTAATAAGGACCATCAAATAATAGATGTTTTAGATAGAGATGTTTTTGGTCGTGAGTCCCTAATACGAATAGAACGATGCTAAAAGAAAAAGTTTTTGTCATAGACTATGAGGTGGTTAGTCCCATAAGTACAGGTGCTCATCAGTTAAAGGATTCCATAATTAATGGTGAATGCGCAGAAAAAACAATTACCCGGTTTCCAGTAGCAGGCATTCCTTTTAAAAACGGAGCGGAAATAAACAAAGATTTAACCCCGTTATACTCCAATGAATCCGACTTAATAAAACGAATTTGCAGCTATGATCGAAAATTAGAATTACTTGCTTCTTGTTATGGGTTGGCAAAGAACCGATTAAAACCTTTAATCTCCAAGTTAAACCCAAGTCGAACGGGTGTTATTCTAGGAGTTGGAGCAGATGTGACTCCATTTGAATTTTTTGAGACGGAATTATCTCAATATATCATTACCCATCAAAACCCAATGGCTGGATTATTTACCGAAATGAATCATAATAATTCTCGCGCAAATATTGTTGGAAACCCCTATGATATTTACGCCATTTATTTGGCTAATAAATTTAATGCTGGCGCTTTTCAAAAATCGATATTAACTGCCTGTGTTTCGTCTACCCAGGCCATTGGTTTAGCCTATGACACTATTGCCTCTGGCGAAGTAGATGTTGTAATAGCTGGAGGTACAGATTCAATAATAAACATGTTAGCCATGATTTCATTTGGCAAATTGGGAATTATTCCTTCCTCCTCAAGCGAATTTAGCTGTAAACCGTTTGATATTAATAGAAATGGAACTCTTGCTGGGGAGTGTGCAGGCTTCACTATTATAGCCTCCTCCAAATTTATTGAAAGCAACAACATAAAACCTATAGCTCAAATATTAGGGTATGGAAATACTTTGGATGGGTATAAAATAACGGCTCCAGACCCATCTGGCAAGTCAATTTCGAAGGCCATTTCACACGCCTTAAAAAATTCAAATATTGAACCGAGCATGATTGACTACATAAATGCGCATGGAACAGGGACAAAACATAACGATGATTTAGAGCTTAAGTGTTACCAACAGGTGTTTGGTAATTCCTTTTCAGGAATCCCGATTTCGTCCACAAAAGGACAACACGGTCATGCAATTGCTGCGGCTGGTATTCAAGAGTTTTGTGTATTAATGAATTGTTTAGAAAACGATATCCTACCGGCAAATGTCAACCTTACTTCCCCTAACAATGAGGAAGCCAATCTGGTTCGAGAAACACAATCCAAAAAAATAAAATACGCACTTACATCCAATTTTGCTTTTGGTGGCATTAACACGGTTTTAGCTGTAAAAAATGAAATCTTATGAATTTAGGACTAAAAAATAAGGTAGTCATAATTACGGGTGGAACAGGAGGTATCGGTTCGCAGATTGTGACTGATTTTTTAAATGAGCGGGCAATAGTTGTATGTTTAGTACGAAATCCAACCAAAATGGAGAAACTAAAAGTCGCTCTTAACCAACAACAAGTTCCGACTTCTGAATTGCATTCTTATTCCTGTGATTTGATGGATTACGAAAATATAAAATTCACTATGCTCCAGATCTCAAAAGATTTAAAACGAATTGATGTACTCGTTAATTGTGCTGGATTTGCACTAGAGTATCCATTTGCACTTATCAATGAATCTCAGATTGATTCGTTGATCAATTTAAATTTCAAATCACCCATTTTACTCTGTCAAGCGGTTTTGAAATACATGTACAAAAACAAAGAAGGAAGCATTATCAATATCTCTTCGGTAAGCTCCGTAAAAAAAGGGAGAGGAATTGCGGTATATGCATCAGCTAAAGCTGGTTTGGATGCTTTTACTCGAACCCTCGCTATTGAGGTGGGCCGAAAAAACATCCGTGTAAATTGTATTCGCCCGGGAATAATCGAAACAAATATGAGTAAAGGGGTTAGGGACCGAATGGGTGAAACCATAAAAAGCACCACTAGCTTAAATAGACCCGGAACCCCAAACGAAATTTCAAATATGGTACTATTCATGGCCTCTAGCCAAGCATCTTCCTATCTAACAGGAGAGTGTATAAATATTGACGGAGGATTATATTAAAAATAATGGAAATAAAAGAAGTATTCACGGTCGTTCAAGATGTCATTCACCACTCTATTGGAAAACCAAAAGAAGAAATAAATATGGACTCCACTCTATTTGATGATTTAGGGGTGGACTCCATTGATTTAGTAGATATTTTATATGAATTGGAAACAAGCTACGATGTAGAGCTTAAAGTAAGTGACATCGAGGCTCGGGTAAAACAGGAACTTGGAAACGTACCCTACGAAAAAGATGGCGTGATCACACCTATGGGAATAAATGCTATTAAGGAATTCATGAATGAAATTGATACCAACCAGATTAAAGACGGACTTACGGTTCACAAACTTGTCCAGCTTTTTTCAGTACATTCATTATGTAAATTAGTCATTTACAGATTAGAAGCAATTAATTCGGAAGCATGATATTCTATAAATTAACGACAAATACACCTCTTTATTCATTCAACGATCCTATAGGAAAGGTTCCAATAGTGAACCAAACTTTGAGTGAACATCAAGAACAAATAATTAATTCTTTAGGAGGAGAAATTATTTCCATTCATTCGGAATCTGAAATTTCAAACCAGGTTCCCTATTTTGTATTTGACGAAAATTTATTCTTTACCCAACCTTTTTTGAAAAAATGCCTAGACCTAATAAAAACAAAGAAAGAGAATATTCAATTTGCGGTAAATAAGAACACCTTTAATGAACGTTACATTTTACCCACTAACTTGGATAACGAACACCAAATAATATTTAATTTAAAATATCATTACGAACCCGGTCCTTGGACCATTGAAATGATCCGTCAAAAAATATTTTTTGCATCTGTAGATTTACCAGAACAAATAATTGAAGGCAAAAAATTCCATATGCATCAATCCGATACGTTTGCCGGACATATCATTTCTCCTTTTCATTTACTTCAAATAAATATTGCATTTAACCTTTATCGGACCGTAAAATTACAAAAACTAATTCCTGAATTTTTAAGAAGTAGATTCGGAAGACTTAACAGTCCATTATTTTTTCGTGGTCTTAAAAGGCTGAATAAAATCGGCAATAACTGTAACATCCATCCTACGGCTTTAATTGAAGGTTCTATTATTGGAGATAACGTAACCATTGGCGCCTTTGCCATTATAAGGTTATCTGTAATTAGCGCTAAGGTAACCGTTGCAGAACATGTTACCGTAATCAACTCTGTTTTAGGAGAAGAGACCTACATAGCTAACAGTAATTTTATTGGTAACTGTGTTACCTATCCAAACGTTTTCCTTATTCATGGACCTTATCAAGCATCTATTTTTGGAAAGAACAGTGCGTGTTTTGCGGTGATTAACTGTGATTACCGATTGGATCAAAAAAACATCCAAATCCCAACTTCTCAAGGAATACTAGACTCTCATCAAAAAATACTAGGAATCGCCTATGGCCATAAATCCAAAACGGGAGGTGGAAATATTATTGCTGCGGGTAGAATAGTCCCAAATGATTTTGAGATAACGCCACCCAACCACATTATTCTAAACTTCAAAAAGTCATGAGAATAGCTTTAATAGGTGCGTATGGATATACCGGACAACTGATTTGCGAGGAGCTGAAAAGTTCTGGTTTCAAATTCTCCGTTTATGGGAGAGACTTCCACAAACTAATCCAACTTAAAAATTCAAATTCATTTATTACCCATACTTTAGCCATTGATATAAGACAAAAAGAAGATGTGCTGCAGGTATTAAATGCAAACGACATCATAATTAATTGTGCCGGCCCATTCACCGAAGAATCGGCCGTTTTACTACATCAAATCGTTTTACTTGGAAAAACATATTTAGACATTACGGGGGAAGTAGAATTCGTGAAAAAGTCTAGAGAGTTATATCACAGTATTGCCTGTACCCACAACGCTTTAGTGCTTCACGGAAATGCATTTGAGAGCTTGATTGCCGACTTGGGTATTCAGCTATTAACTAAAAACAAGTCCCCCCTTCGAAGCATTAAAACTTTTTATCAATTTAACCAAATGAAATGTTCTCCAGGTACGAGAATGACCATGAAGTTATCAAAATTTAGAGATTCATTAAAAATCAAAAATCACAATTGGGTCCTCGATAATAAGACCGAGTCACCCCAAAAACTAAACTTACCCAAACAAGATAACTATTCCGCCATTGCATACCCGCTTCCCGAAATAGCCTATTCATTTTGGAACCATCATGTAAAAGAGGCCGCGAGTTATTTGATATTACCACATTCTGAGGCTCTTTTTTACTCTAAGTCAAAAAAAACAGGTAACCCACTTTCTCTTTTAGATGAAATTAGGTTACGAAAAAAAGAGGGGCCCAGAACGGAGGAAAGAAAACATCAAAAAAGCAATGTCTTTATTGAAGTCGATTATTATAATGGCAAATCCAATACCCTTTTACTGGAGTCCGTAGATATGTATCTAACCACAGCAAAAGCGGTAGTTTTATCCTTAAAGGAGATTACAAACTCAAAAAACAACTACTCGGGAGTGATTAGCCCTGCCGAGTTATTTAAAAACCAAGAACTAAGAACCTTAAAAAACCTATCCGTAACCGTCAACGAAACATCAAAAATAACGTCATTATAAACCTCCACATGTTCAAGAATTCACCTCTAAATATTTTTTCAACCTTGGTTCATTTAATGTTCCTTTCATCGGTAATATGGGTGTTTCTTGTAGAGTTCAAGCTCATTTATCTAGGCTTATTCCTAATTAATTTTATTTGGTTTGGTCTTTCTAGTAGCTTATACTTTCATCGTACTCTATCCCACAAATCGGCAGAACTACACCCAATCCTAGAATACTTTTTTCTAACAGGCGCAGCAATAAGTTTAAGTGGTAGCCCTATTTCATGGGTTGCCATTCACCGGTATCACCATGTTCATCCCGATACAGAAACAGATCCACATTCACCGGTGCACGGTCGGTTTTGGGCTTATCTGGGATGGGTCGCACATATTGACCTAGAAATTCTGGAAGAATTAAACAAAACCTATGCAAAAGATCTTTTAGCCAAACCCATGTATCGAATATTTGATCATAAATTAATGCTCATTTTGCCCTTCCTAATATACAATCTACTCCTCTTCATTTTTCTTGGTCTGGGAGGCATCGTTTGGGGCAGTTTATTAGCAACGTTATTCAGTTATAATTTTCATTGGATGTTGATCGCCTCATTTTGCCACGAATCAAAATTTGGATATCGAAGATTTTCTACTCCGGATAAAAGCAGAAATATTCCTTGGCTAAGCCTCCTCACTTTTGGAGAAAGCTTACATAACAACCATCATAAGTATCCGAGTAACTTCCAATTAAAATCAGCCAAAAATGAATTCGATTTCAGTTACGTATGTATTCGCTTTTTTGAACAAATAGGTTTGGCGAAAAACATTAAAAAAACCGATTATGAAATCACCAAACCACACGTTAAGAGCGCGGAATTAAAATGAATCAATTACTAACCATATTAACAAAGCATCGAAGTCGAAATTTTATTTTGACCATAGGGATCCTAGCCATTGGATGGATCTTTTTGACTCCCCCTACGCTAACGGGCGATTTGAATGGCTTTAAACTAGAGAATAATCAGCATTTTGATCAATACCAATATACAGACTCTTTATTCGGAGGTAGGGAACAAACATTTGTCGTCATAACTCCAAATACGGATAATAGAACACAGGTTTTCAAATATGTAAAAACCCTTTCTAATTCAATTCAAAAAAACTTTCCGGAGTCACATATTATTAGCCCCATCACCTTTTATAAGCGCCTAAAATATCAATGGAATTCATCCGATAATTCCTTAGCAAGCTTCTTATCCAAATCAACAGACATCCCTATTTTAAATCAATTGATAGCGAAAGACAAAAAGTCTTTTCTAATGATCATTAACACAAAGCAGTTTGAACTTGAAAAAATAAAAACCTTAATCCACAGCATAGAGGCCGCCTCTCCATACATTCAGAAAACACAAGCAATAAGTCCATCCATAATTGAACTAGCCATTGAGAAATATATTACCCACGATATTCAAGTTATCCTATTCCTAATTCTTCTTTTCTTTTTTGCATACAACATGTATGCTTTCCGCAGCTTAAAGGCCATTATTTTCTCTGGCACCCTAATCATATCTTCCATTCTAGCCACCCTTCTACTATTTTCAATTTTTGAATTTCAATTAAATATCATCTCCATATTAGCCATTCCAATTGTTCTAATTCTAG
>CAJXZP010000078.1 GCA_913062955.1 uncultured Flavobacteriales bacterium
CATCATACGACCGGATAATGAAATTTCTGTTAATTCCCCTTTCTCTTCGAAAATGGATTTGGCCTCTTCAGAATAATGTGTTGAGACATATTCTGCGGCTGGATATGGGTCTATCCCCAAGTCCCGAAGTTTGTTCATAGATTCCCTACGAACTACTTCCTGTTCTGATAATTGCGACATTGCTGTAAACTTTAATAATGGCTACAAAAATACTATTTACAATGAATAGTTAAGCCACCCATTTTGTTCTATTAACGTACCTGCATATGGAAAGTTGCATTTGGATTTGTAAGGGGCAAATTTATGACTCGTTTCACTGCCAAAAGAAGGGAATTGTTTGAAATGCACGCTTATTTTGCTTTCCATGGTAGGAAGCGGATAAGTGGTTGAGATTCAATTTGAACGGTTTATGTGATTGCAAGTCACATTGTAAAACGTTGAAAATGAGACGTTAAGAACTTAGTGTTTTTGCAATTGGATGAAATGCCTCTTACCTTTGGTTTGAATTTTAAACCTAAGAACTATGAAAAAATTAATTTACATTGTAGCCGTACTTTTTGCCGTTACTTCCTGGGTGGGGTGTCAAAAAGAAACCTCCGTAACGGAAGATCCACATACTAGTTATTTTTATTCTCTAAAAGGCGATAGGGAGAGTAAACTGATTACCAGAATCTATGAGATTAAGGAAAATGAAGATGCCGAATGTGCCGGTTACTTTATTGAATCGTTAGACAAAAATTTTGATTTCATTATTGAAGTCTCGGATGGAATACCCGCTGATATTTTAAATGATACGAATCTCTTAGAAATGGAATTTGAGATTGATCTGGAATTTACTGGTATAGCTTACAATTGTAAACGCTCGTACAAGGTGGAGCCTGGAGGAAGCCGAGGATACCCTGTGGAAATTCAACAAGCCACAATATTACGGTTTACAGAAATCCAATAGGGTTATTTAGATAAAGCGACTCGAAGCTGTTCCATGACTTTTTTCGAGTTCCCTATAAAAATTTGATTATTCAGAAAGATTACTGGTCTTTTCAAAAAGGTATACTCCTCCAATATGAAAGATCGGTAATCGCTTTCTGACACGTCTTTATCCTTGAGTCCTTTAGCCTTATATTGCCTAGATCTTTTGGAGAAAAGAGCCTCGTAACTGCCCGCAAGTTCTTTCATTTCATCTAATTCGCTAGACGTTATTTGATTACTTTTGATTTCTCGCAGTTCAAAGCCAGAATGAAGATCTAAATCGTTCATTATTCTTTTGCATGTATCGCAGGTTTTGAGGTAAAAAACAGTGTTTTGCATTGAATTTTTTTTGGAATGGCAAAAATAAAAAATAAGAAACAATCTCATCCTTTACGTCAATTATTAAGCCCACAAAAAATGGCTATACCTATTGTAATAGGCATAGGCATTGCAGGCTATTTATTGGTAAAGGAACTCGATTTGAAAGCACTTCAAGCCGTTGAACTTAACGCAAGAGTAGTATGGATGCTCTTCTTAGCATTGGTATTTGCCGCTTTACGCGATGTGGGGTACATGTTTCGTTTACGCACCTTATCGGATAAACAGATTTCTTGGAGAAACGTTTTTGATGACATTATGTTATGGGAGTTTTCCTCCGCCATCACACCCTCGGTAGTAGGTGGCTCCGGAGTGGCTATTTTCATTTTAAGTAAAGAAGGAATTAAAGTGGGGCGGAGTACTGCCATTGTGATGATTACCGCCTTTTTGGATGAGTTGTTTTATGTGGTAATGGTGCCTTTGTTATTCGTCTTTGTAGGGGCAAACCTGTTTCCTGAATCCATTCCTACTGTGGATGTAATGGGGAAGGTATTTGGAATAAAGCAGGTGTTTTGGATGGGGTACAGTTTTATGATATTCCTCATTTCTATTATCTTTTTCGGGATTTTTATTAGTCCAACAGGGTTAAAAAAATTAGTGGAATTTGTTTTTAGAATTCCCTTTTTGTCAAAATGGAAAAATGCGGCTACCGAAACCGGAGACGATATCATCATGACTAGTAAGGAATTGAAAGGGAAATCCGTTACGTTTTGGGTGCAAACCTTTGGGGCAACCGCCCTTTCTTGGACTTCCCGTTTCTTAGTTGCCAATTTCTTATTGATGGCATTCACGCAACTCTCGTTTAGTGATAATTTATTGGTTTTGGCCCGCCAATTAATCATGTGGGTTATCATGCTCATTAGTCCTACTCCAGGAAGTGCGGGCGTGGCCGAATTGGCTTTTGGGAGTTTCTTAAGTGAATTTACTCCTGTGGGTTTAACCATTGTATTGGCTGTTCTTTGGCGTTTGTTTACCTATTATCCCTACCTCTTTATTGGGGCTATTGTTTTACCCAACTGGGTGCAAAGGGTGTATTTGAAACGTAAATTGATCCGATTTAAAAAATAAGTCCAAATCGAGAATTTCCATTTCGGCTTTCTTTTAGGTATAACCTATTCTGTTCAAAATAGAACGTGATTTAGGCGACTGTTTCTTCTTCAAGTTAAATCCGAATACACACTTTCTTTACTTGGGACTTCCCTGAAAAATGAGGGGTGAAATACCTCTACTCGGTACTACGTATTTATTTCGTTCTTTTCGTGGGTATTAATAGAATACCTATTAAAAGATAAAAATGTCTTTTAATCTAATGATTGTCGTACATTTGTATTCAAATAAGAACGATATGCAAGATTTACAAGAACAAACGGTAGCCCAAATAGTGACCCAAAACATTAAATCGGCCGATGTATTTAAGAAGCACGGTATTGATTTTTGCTGTGGAGGAAACGTTAGTGTAGCTAAAGCCTGTGCCAGAAAAGGAGTGGATTTACAAACGTTCGAACTGGAATTAGACCAGGCATTATCTACAGCTACAACTGCTCATAATTATGCCACTTGGGATTTAGGATTTCTAGTCGACTTTATTGAGAATACCCATCATATCTATGTAAGAGAGAATGTGGAAATTATGTTGCAGTATACCAACCGGGTGGCAGAAGTGCATGCAGAATTACATCCCGAAGTGGTACGTATCAATGAACTGACGCATAGTTTGGTGGCCGAATTAATGCCTCATATGCAAAAGGAAGAGCAAATCCTTTTCCCATTTATTAAGAAATTACTTCAGCTTAAAAAGGAAGGTAAAAACGTGTCGAAAAAATTTGTACAAAGTCCGATTAACGTAATGCATATGGAGCACGAAAATGCCGGGGATATCGTAAAGGAAATTGCTTCTTTAAGTAAGAACTTTACACTACCTGAAGGGGCGTGTAATACGTATAGAGCTATGTACGCAAAGCTAGAAGAATTCCAAAACGATTTATTTCAACATATCCATTTAGAGAACAATATTTTGTTTCCAAAGGCCATCCTTTTGGAAGAACAGATATCTTTGTAAGATGTTATCAAAATCCTGTGAATATGCGATGCGATCCATCGTTTTTGTAGCTAAAAATGCCTCCATAGATTCTAAAATTGGCATTAAATCCATCGCGGAAGAACTGGATTTACCGACTCCCTATTTGGGGAAGATATTACAAAAGCTCACAGGAGGGAATATCTTACAAGGCGTGAAAGGCCCAGGAGGAGGTTTTTACTTTAAAGAAGAGGCTAAGGATATTAAACTTATTCAAATAATTGAAGAAATCGATGGCCTGGAGTTTTTCTCAAAATGCGGAATGGGAATGCACGACTGTTCCGAGGTTAGACCTTGTCCGTTACACCATGATTTGAAATTGTTTCGAGATGGACTATGGAATTTATATAACACCAAATCTATTCGGGATTTGGTGGATTCCATTGAAAGCGGTTCTTCCTATATTAAGAATAAAGAGTAAGAATGAAAATCCCCGGAGATTAAATCTCCAGTTTCATATTATAATCCACCGCATATTTACCGGAACCTATAACCGTAAAGAATAGTAAGAAAGTAAATATAAGCACCGAAATGATTAATTGATCGGTGGTTTCATTTTGGAAATTAATGATTATTGCACCTAGCAATATGGGGATTTGGATGAGGGATGCTATTCGTGTAAGGAAGCCAGATATTAGGAATAATCCGCCTACCAAATGCGCCATAAGAACATAATGAACAACGATCATTTCTGTCAGCCCAGAATCTGCAGGCCTCAGTAATTCTACTAAAATATTTTTATCCTGTAAAAATGTAGCTCCTTTGTAGAATATAAAAATACCAACTAATACCCTCGCAATATTGGGTTCAAATGCTCTAAATGAATTACCGTATTTGTTTAATTTTTTTATTAAATCACGCATAATTTCTAGGTTTTGGTTCTTGAAGGTAAGAAAAATTTAGGATAAAAACAAGGGGGTGAGGGTGTTGTATGTATATCTGCTGATTTTGGCATCTTTCGAGAAATTTGAACAAGGAATGTAACTTTTCCTATTTTCGTTACACTAACACAATACCAACACTTTTGGTAACGAATGACAAGTAAAGAAAAGCAAACATATTTTTTAAAACTCTACGAGCCTATTCATGATAGGTTTGAACGTTTCTGCAGGGCGCGGGTGTATGGAAATATGGAATATAAAGATTTAATGAATGAGTCTTTGTTGCTTGCTTTTCAAAAAATAGAGTCCTTGAAAAAGGAAGATCAATTTTTGTCATTTCTAATCGGAATAAGTGTACGGTTATTAGCTAATAATCATAAAAAGAAGAAAGAAGACCTATTGCCTCCAAATGCGCATTTGGAAGTGATGGATCTAAACGCACAAACCGACTCGCGATCGGAGGTGTATTTTCTTCACCAAGCACTGGCTTTACTGCCAGTGGAACAAAAGGAGTGCATTATTCTTTTTGAAATCTCCGGATTTTCAATCAAAGAAATCATGCAAATTCAAGACGTTTCGGAGTCGGCTGTAAAACAGCGTTTACGAAGGGGTAGAATTCGATTAAAAGAAATACTAACGTTCGAATCAGAACATAAAACTACGGAGGTGAAATATGGAAATGGATAAAGATCAAAAATTAAATGATTTGTTCGCCCAAGCCCGAACAGAAACTCCAAAAGTGGGTTTTGAGGAGATGAAGCGTTCTTTTTCAACGAAAATTGAAATCCCATCAATCGTAGATTCAGCGACTCCAACGTCCCATTTATTTACCATTAAAACTTGGACTATTATGATTGCGACCATTATGACTACCGGTGTTACTTTAGCCTATCTAACTGGCTTTTTCAGTGCGCCCCTTCCCCTCGAACGAATCAAACCGCCTGTAAAATCTATTTCGGCATTGGAATTAAGTACGTATGACTTAATGCTTTTGGAAATGGAAGAATCAGATTTGATTAATGAAATTACCAGTCCCACGGTGTATCAACCCGAAATTAGTCAGGAGGAGTTAATTGAACAGGTCCGAGAACCCGAATTAATTGATCCCGAAGAATTGGTGTCTGTACCTTCAGTTTTCCAAGAGAAAAAGGAAACGGTGGAAAATTATCGATTCCCCATGCTCACCAAGGAAGAGAAAAAAATGTATGCAAAGAAAAAGGCGGCAATGATAAAGAAGTGGATAAAACGAGATAAAACTTTGGGCTTTATCCCTATGGGTAAATGGGTATATGGAGAGGATTCATTAACCATCAATCCTTTTTATATGTCGCAATTGGAGGTATCAAACTTTCAGTATCGAACTTTTTTGTTTGATTTATTGGAACAGGGGAGACGCCCCGATTTTTTAATTGCCAAACCGGATCAAAGTTTATGGAATAACGGGACAGATTTTAATGAACCCTTGGTAGCACTTTATTTTTCGCACCCTGCTTATAATGAATACCCCGTTAATAATATTAGTCGTCAGGGGGCAGTGATGTATTGTGAATGGTTAACCACCGAGGTAAATACGATTTTAAAGTCTAAAAATAAACCAAGAATTTCAAGTATTCGCCTTCCTTATGATGTGGAATGGGATTATGCCGCAAGTGGAGGTCAACAAAACAATGTGTTTCCATGGGGTGGTCCCAATGCTAGAAATTCAACAGGATGTTACCTCGCCAATTTTAATCCGGAAGGTGAAAATCCGAATGAGGATGGAGCGATGCAAACCGCAGCAGTGGATTCCTATATGCCCAATGGATTTGGATTGTATTGTATGAGCGGAAATATTGCCGAAATGGTTTATGACTATAAAGATAAATCTGTTTTGGGAACCAAAGGTGGTAGTTTTTTAAGTCCTATTGACTCCATACAAATTAATGTGCCTATGCAACATGTTGGGATTTCGAAGCCTAATTTAAATATTGGGTTTAGAGTGGTTAGTTCTTTTATGGCTGGTAATGCGCAGGGTTTTGAATCGAGTAATTCACGAGAAAAAATAGGGTTCCATGATGTTTCTGGGAAATTTCATTTCCCTTATTTATATGAAAAGGATAGGAAGTTTTATGCTAAAAGTAAAAAGCAAATGATGAGTAAGGCGGGGGACTACAAAAATGATGCTTACTTGATGTTTATGAAGGATACCTTTTTTTTAAATCAGGACTCTTTGCATGTGCGAGATGTCTTTATTAAAAGTACTGAAGTAACTAACTTAGAGTATCGGACTTTTCTAATAGACCTCTTTCTACAGGGTAAAAAGGAAATCTTTCAAGAAGCATTCCCGGGTCAGAACGTATGGAGTGCAGACTCTAAGTTTGCTAGGAGGAATATGGATAGATATTACCTATCGCACCCGGCTTATAATCATTACCCAGTGGTAGGAGTGACGCAAAGAGGAGTTGAATTGTACTGTAAGTGGTTTACGGAGGAAGGATTAAATTATTTGTACTCGCAGTCTAATGAGTTTTATTTAGTTGAAATGCGTTTGCCTACCTTTAAGGAATGGGAGTCAGCTGCATCTGATCAAGGAAAATATAAACGATATCCTTGGAAGGGGAAATCGATTGTTGATGTGGATAGTAATTACTTAGCCAATTGTTATTTGATTAAAGATAATCATGTTGCGGATGCTGCAATTCATACGAATTCCATAAAAAAATTCCCACCATCACCAAATAAATTATACGGCATGGCAGGAAATGTGTCTGAAATAACGATCTCCGAATCAGGAGAGGTAATACTAAAAGGGGGTAGCTGGGCAAGTAAATCCGAGGAAATTCAGATCTATACGTCTCAAAATTTCGGACAATTGCCTTTGCCCAATTCTAGAACAGGTTTTCGATCGGTGATTGTATTTGAATACAAATTTGCGCAGAAAAAGTAATTCGTTGAATTACGTATTGGAATACCGGGGATATGCCCTAAAATCCATCCGGATGGAATAGTTTAGCTAACGTTAAAAAATCAGTCCATGGATACATCAAAAAGCAAATTTGCCACCAAAGCTATACACGGAGGTTTAGAACCGGATCCAGCTACGGGAGCTATTATGACTCCTATTTACCAAACATCTACCTATATTCAAGATGGAGTAGGGAATCATCAAGGATATGAATATTCGCGTACTTTAAACCCAACACGTGATGCTTTAGAAAAAAACTTAGCAGCTATTGAAAACGGTAACTATGGTGCTTGTTTTGGGAGTGGCTTGGCCGCTATTGATGCCGTGATAAAAATGCTCCATCCGGGGGATGAGGTAATTTCAACCAATGATTTATATGGCGGTTCTTACCGTATTTTTAAAACCATTTTTGAAAAGTATGGGATTGTTTTTCGTTTTACCTCTATGGCTAATCCAACGGATGTAGAAGCCTTGGTAAATGAAAATACCAAGTTGATTTGGGCCGAAACGCCTACCAATCCCATGATGAACATCATTGATATTGAAGCTTTAGCTATAATTTCAAAAAAGAATAATATTCTTTTAGCGGTAGACAACACCTTCGCAACTCCTTATTTGCAACGTCCATTAGATTTAGGAGCAGATATCGTCATGCATTCGGCTACTAAATACTTGGGAGGTCATTCGGATGTGGTAATGGGCGCTTTGGTTATGAAAGATGAAAAGGTAGCGAAGGAGATTTACCGTATTCAAAACAGTAGCGGAGCAGTTACCGGACCAATGGATTCATTCTTAGTTTTAAGAGGTATTAAAACGCTTCATTTACGGGTGCAACGTCATTGTGAAAATGGATCTAGAATCGCACATTGGTTAAGAAAACAGCCATCGGTGGCTACGGTATACTGGCCCGGTTTTGAAGATCATCCTAACCACGCAGTAGCGAAACGTCAAATGGACGATTTTGGAGGCATGATCTCCTTTACCTTGAAAGGAAACAAAATGGAAGATGCGCATCGTATTTTGGGAAAAGTGAAACTATTTTCTTTAGCCGAATCTTTAGGTGGAGTAGAATCATTAATTGGCCATCCAGCTACTATGACACATGCATCCATACCCAAAGAAGATCGTGAAAAATCTGGCGTAGTAGATTCTTTAATTCGCTTAAGTGTGGGGGTAGAAGATGCCGATGATTTGATTAAAGATTTAGAACAAGCACTTAAATAAAATACATGCCAGGAACTAAAATAGGATTGAAAGAAACCATTTCTATAGGTATTGGTGGGATGGTAGGAGGAGGGATTTTTGCCGTTTTGGGTTTGGCGGTTTCTCTAGCTAAAGGAGGAACTCCCATTTCATTTCTGTTTGCGGGATTGATTGCCTTAATTACATCTTACAGTTATGTAAAGCTTTCCGTGAAATTTCCGGATCGTGGAGGAACCGTGAAGTTTATCAATTCTGGTTTTGGTACCGGGGTTTTTAGCGGGGGAATCAACAATTTGTTATGGGTGAGTTACATCATCATGTTATCGTTATATGCTTCCGCTTTTGGCTCGTATGCGCCAAATATATATGCCATTACGAGTCATAAAGCGCTCGATGTTCATCTATATGCTAGCTTCATTGTGGTATTCGCTACTTTGATTAATTATTACAGTTTAGAAATTGTAGGTCGGATTGAAAAATGGGCCGTTATTATTAAACTAGTGATTTTGTTAGCCTTTGTTTTTATTGGGGCTTATGGTTTGATTGGCAACCCTAATTTGAGCCAATTGGCGATCGAAAATTGGGAAGCGCCTATTCAATTACTGGCTGGAGGAATGGTCATTTTTGTGGCTTATGAAGGGTTTGAACTGATTGCAAATGCGGCTCCAGATATCGAGAATCCGAAGGTGAATATCCCTAAGGCGTATTATTATTCGGTGGGATTTGTCATTATTCTATACTTTGTAATTGCCATCATTACGGTAGGGTCACTTCCGTTTGGCGATATTGCCGATGCGCAAGATTACGTATTGGCCGAAGCCGCTAAACCGATGTTAGGTGAAGTGGGATTTACCATTATTACCATTGCGGCTTTGATTTCTACATTTTCGGCCATTAACGCCTCCTTATATGGAGGTTCTCAAGTGAGTTATGAAATTGCCGAAGATGGTGAATTACCGCATCAGTTAACGGGGAATTTATGGGGGCAACCTATTGGGTTGTTTATTACCGCTATTTTGACCTTGGTGGTGGCGAATACCTTGAATTTGGAAAGTATCTCTACTGCCGGAAGTATTGGATTCCTATTCATTTTTGCCATGGTTAATTATGTCGGTTTTAAATTATCGGATGTGGTGGAAGGAAATAAAATCATACCATTTTCTGGATTCCTATTATGTGTGGTGGCCTTGGTGGTATTAATTGTACAGCAGTTTGGCGCGCATCCAGATAGCATTTACATTGCTTTAGGAATTATTGCGGGTTGTTTTATACTGGAGTTTATCTATAAATTGGGCATAGCAAAAAAATAGTCTCCTTTTCTAATTTATTTCGATACATTTGATCTTTAACATCTTTATACCTAAATCTATGCGTTTTCTGTTCACTTTCCTGTTTGTGAGTTCGGCTATTATTTGCCAGGCTCAATCTCGTAATTTTTGGTTTGGCGTAAATGGAACGGCTCAATTTAACACCTTCGAATACATGACGGGAATCCTCGTTCAAGGGCAGGGAGAAGGTGCGCCAAAAGCCAATTGGACAGGATTTGGTGTGAGTGCTCGGATGGAGAATGAAAGTAAATGGAGTTTTTTAATGGGTGTTAATTATGCGATGGAGTCATTCAATGTAGAATTCGTTTTTACTCCCACACAACCCAACGATCCCTTTATTCCCGTAACTACGGAAGTCATTTATTCCTATTTAGATATTCCGTTGGAGGCGAGTTATCAAATAACAAAAGACGCAAAATTTGAGTTTTTGGCTTTTGGAGGATTGAATTATTCCGCTTTATTAACTACCCAAGAGGATTCTAAAATGATGGATGATTCCGAAAAGGAAACGACTTATTTTGGAGAGTATAAGCCGGTTAGTTTATTGCAATTAAAAATGGGAGTTCAAGCACGTTATTCGTTTGCAGACCAATTTCGTGTTTCCTTAAACCCATATGTGGGTTATGGATTAATCCAAAATACGGAAACCTATGGTAAAAAAGAACCTTTTGCTTATGGTTTTACTTTGCTACTGGAATATGGACGGGGTAAAACATCCAGTTCAGAATAGGTAATTCTACCTGTTTATTTTTTAAATTTTTAGCTGTATAATTATCGATAAATTTCTATCCTATGAAACCTTCCCAGAATCACGCTACTCTTGGTTTTTTAACCGTCATTTTCTTCCTTTTTAGTACGAATAGATCTCTTGCCCAGAAGGGGTCTTTGGATTTGGGTGTTTCGTTTTTATGGAATACGGGAATGGTGGATAATTCCCAATATTACCATGATCTTAAAAGTATATATGGGTTTTCGAGTATGCTCAAGTTAGAATATGAACCTATAAATCGCTTACGTGTTTCTTATGGTATTGGAAATTTGACAAAGGGGTCGAAATCAGAAATTACATTTACTAATGAATTTGGGGGATTTACAGAATGCGTTGGTATTGAAAATAGATTAAATTATTTATCTAATGAATTAATGATTGGTGGGAGAATCGGAAACAAACTATGTTTCCTACCCGAAATTGGGGTGTCATTTGATGCTTTATTAAAACAAGAAATGACTTTTGATGCATTCGAAAATTTTGAAGAACAAGCTACTTCGAATAAAGAGTATTATGCAGATTGGAATACCAGCCTAATATATGCCCTAAGTGTACGCTACCTGTTAACAGAAAGAGTTAGTCTAGGGTTGAATTTTAAAGTGAGCAATGGTTTGAATTCGATAAGTGCGGAGGGTATTATTTATCCGGAAGGCAAACCAACGAATTACTTGATGGGAGCTGCGTTTATTTGGTGTTTAAAGAAGAAGGAGAAATAGTAGGTTAGGCTAGTTTTCTTGCCAGATAGTCAGCAACTCGAAATGAATTGGCATAAATAGTAAATGTATAGGGTACACTTCCTCCTGTCGGCATGAAACTCCCATCGGTAATATATAAATTATCACAATCGTGAACCTTACAGTTTTTATCCAATACCGAAGTTTTTGGGTCATCTCCAAAACGACACCCACCCGCTTGTAAATTTGCCGGTGCTGAACCACTTACACTTGAACGAATTCGTTCGGCTCCCATTTCTTTCAATACCGCTTCTGTTTTTTCGGAAATATAATTACCGACTTTTAAATCATGTGTGTGATATCCTAGTCGCACTTTAGCCACGGGATCACCCCATTTATCCGTGACTTTATCATCCAGTGTTACAAAGCAATCATCGGTAGGGAGCCAATCATTAAATACTTCAAACGTAAGGTGACGCTCTTGGGTGAAATAATGATGCATTTTCTTCTTTAAAGTATCTCCCCATACCAATCCGTCTTTACCCCACTTTAAACGGATAGAGCGAGAAATAGGATTGGCATGTTTCCATAAAAAATCAACCGTTCCACCTTTTGTTTTGTGGCCAAACTCAGGGTCGTCAATCTCATACCATTCTTGTAAGGAACGGTTAACAAATGTTCCTCTTGCTTTTAGTTTGGTAATCTCTTCTTCACTAAAATTAGCATATGGAAACTCTCCATGTCCTACACCACCTGCGGAGAAAATAACGTTTTTTCCTAACTGATTATTATTGTTTCCAATCCCATCGGGATGCTTCTCCCCTGTAGAAGTAAGTAGTAATCTAGAAGTTTCTATGGCCTGACAAGCCACCACAAAAGTCTGAGCTTTCACAATTACCTCTTGGTTGTTTTGATCGTAATAATGAGCGCTGACTACTTTACCCGTAGCATCTGTAGTCAGTTTAAATACTTTGGCATGTGGCGTAACGGTTAGATTACCTGTTTTTAAAGCCGGATCTAATAATGCGGCACGTGCACTCCCTTTGGCCCCAGATGAACAGGCGTAACTACCGCAATAATTACTATAGTAACAGGCGTTTCTATCCTCTTTTGGTTTCGAAATAATAGCTCTAGCCGTAGGTAATGAGGTATAACCTAAATTTTCACAGGCATCATCAATGAGCGAACTGATGTGGTTTTCGGCTAGCGGTGGATAAGGAAAGTCAGGTGTTGAACGAGGTTCCAATTGTGCATGGGAAACTACTTTTCCAGAAACGCCTACTACTTTTTCTGTCATGGCGTAAAAGGGCTCTAATTCCTCATAAGTAATTGGCCAATCGGCCACATTAGCCCCTTCAATTGGGCCATAAGTACTGAGTAATTTAAAATCGTTGGGTTTCAGTCGATGAAAATAACCACTCATTAAATTGCTAGAACCGCCCACCATGTTCCCGTTCCAAAAATCTCTCCCGGAATCATAGGTAGACTTAGCGTCAAAATGATCTTTATGTGGCGTTTCAAGTACATGACGTTCATCCCGTAAATTGGGGGTGTATCCCGGTCTACGGCATACCGATATTTCATCTTTACTAAAATCTTCTTCTTTTAACCAAGGTCCTTTTTCCAATACTAATACCTTTTTACCCGCTTTGGATAAAGTGTAGGCTACTGGAGCTGCACCAGCACCACTTCCTACAATACAAACTTCTGTTTCGATAATCATTGTGCGGTATTTTTGTAGATGTTTTCTGCGGTTGGTCTTGGTATGCCAGGGGTATGATCCAACCATTTCCACCCCGACTGGTTCGTATTGGCTCCGTAAATAGGGTCGCTTAATAAGGCTTCGAAAATGTTGGTGAGGGTGAGGCTAATCCAACTTTCACCATAACCTTCTTTTTCTAAGGAACGTAAGGCGGTCTCCTTTTGGTTATGGGATAGACTCACAAACGAATTTTGATACAATTTCTGCGCTTCTTCTTCGATCCATTTTAATCCATCCCGCATTTTTTGAATCACTTTCGGATCCTTTTCCGTATCCATTAAAGTCCATGAATAATAAGTAGCCGCATGTAATTCTGTTGCCCCAGGAGCATCATCAGTAGTGGGAAATAAATGGTTTTGAACGGCCGTTAAGGTAGCGAAATCAAAATCAGTTAATTGATTATGTACATCATGGATAGGACTAGCCGAACATGAAATAACGCTAGGAACTACTGCGGTAACGGAAATAGCCACCATTCCCAGAAGAAAGTGCCGTCTATTTAGAGTCGTTCGGTGCGGTTTGGTAATCCGCGTGCCGAGGTCATCTGTAAATTGTTTGCTTGCCATGTATGTATTGGATATGCTTAGGTTTCAAAAATATTGGAATTAGCCCGAACACATTCAAATTATTGAAAATAAAAAAAGCCTAGATAAATTACCTAGGCTC
The DNA here is from genome assembly GCA_913062955.1 of uncultured Flavobacteriales bacterium. Classification (GTDB taxonomy): domain Bacteria; phylum Bacteroidota; class Bacteroidia; order Flavobacteriales_G; family Salibacteraceae; genus CAJXZP01. Next base: position 13,652 of record CAJXZP010000078.1, read on the forward strand.
AATTTCCATACGAATGGGAGTAGAGTATGAACTACTGTCCTCCGCATTTACCTTCGCCACATTTGTGCTCTTCTTTCAGCTCCGATTTTTTTTCAGTCTTTTCTTCCGATTGGGTTTCTGATTTTTTTTCTGGATGGTGACACTTGCTGCATTTTTCTCCGCTGCATTTGTGTTCCTCTTTCGTTTCCGATTTCTTGGCTTCACCAGATTTACCTTCGCCACATTTACGGTCAGAATCTACCGTGTTCATGGCAAACAGTTCCGCTGTGTTTTGGGTATTTGCGGAGAGTTCGTTCGAAGAAAAATCCGGATTAGAAATAAAAGCGAAAGCGCTTAATAGTAAGGCTCCAGTTACTAGAGCTCCAAATTTGAAAATGTTTTTCATCATAATTTTTTTATGGGGATGATTATTAATACTTCTCAAATTTAGACGGAACTAATGTTAAGAAATGTCAGAGCAAGTACATTTTCATTTCTATTAACAGTACCGTAAGGTTTTCAATGTGTAAATTTGGGACTCAATAAAAAATCTAAGAATGAAGAAAGTATTTAGTTTAATGGTGGTAATGATGATGTCCACTTTCATGTTTGCTCAAAATGCAGATGATATTTTAGGAACCTGGTTTACCGAAGGCGGCAAATCCAAAGTGGAAATTACCAAGAAGGACGGGAGATATTCGGGAAAGATTATTTGGTTAAAAGAACCAAATCGTGCGGATGGGACCGCCAAACTGGATAAGAACAATGAAGATGAGTCGTTAAAAGGGCGAGGTATTTTAGGATTACCCGTAATTCAAGGTTTTGAATGGGACGATGATTTATTCGAGGATGGAACGATTTACGATCCTGAAAATGGGAAAACGTATAGTTGTGAAATGACCTGGGAAGATAAAGATACGCTGAATGTTCGAGGCTATGTTGGGTTTAGCTTACTCGGAAGAACCACGGTTTGGACTCGAGTTAAATAAAGAAACTTTTGGTACGAATGGAAAGCCTGTAATTTAATAATTACAGGCTTTTTTTATGGGTACTACCAAAAGTAGCAAGGCTCGATACATGCATGTATCGAGCCTTGATTTGTGTGGAATCCCTTTTTGAGGGGTGGGGTGAATACCAAATACACGAGGTATTCATAACGAATGTATACTGGCATCTGGTTCTCCTGAAATTTATGTTCTGAGTAACACTAATTCTGTTCTGAACACCGCCTTTATCGATATTTCACAAACCAAAAATCCCCGCTAGTTAATTCTAGCGGGGATTTTTGGTTTAAAATATTAGTGATTACATCACAATCAATTTACTGTAGTTACTGTAAGTATCGGTTTTGATTTGGATAAAGAAAGTACCCGCTGAAAAATTGCTAATGTCAATGGTATTTAAAGTGGTGTTTAAACCCTCTTTGGAGTAAACCATTTTTCCTGTTAAATCCCGAATGATTAAACTATAATCCTTCACGTTCGCTACCTCAATAGTTACCGTGTGGTAATCTGCTCCTGCTGGATTTGGATACACTTGGATAGCGACCTCATTGGTGATGTCAATAATACCAACTTGAGTAACGGTTATACATGCAGAGGTATCGGTACAAGCAGCTTCCGTTATTATCACTGCATAATTACCATTCTCTGTAGCCGTATAGGATTGGGACGTCTCTCCGGTAATAATGGCATTGTTACTATCGCAATTAATCCATTGGTAAGTACCATTCAAATTATTCGCTGTTAAAATAACTCCTGATTGGGTAACATCCACATTCACCGCATCTACCGTAAGAGAAGTAGTTACAATAGAATCACATCCAATAAAAGAAACTAAAGTGTCGGTATAAACCCCGGCTTGAGAATACCAATTCGGACCTACTTGAAATGAATCTCCCAAACAAATTACGGGAGATTGGGTGACGAATACGTCTTGATTGATGGTTAGATTAATTGTAATTATAGAATCGCAACCTGCCGAATTTGCAATCACATCTTGATACACTCCAGAAGTAGTCCAGTTGTGATTTCCACTAACTCCCGAATAAGAATTACAAGCATCGACATCAATGTTCGAATCTGTAGAATAAATTACGGTCAAATCAATTGTAATTATAGAATCACAGCCAATGGAGTTTAGCACCACATCTGTATAAATTCCGGATGCTGTCCAATAAAATAACCCACTTGGAGAATACAACCCATCACAAGAGGTGATTACCTGAGTACTAGTCGTAGAATTTATTATAGTCAAATTCGTAGTAATCACAGAGTCACACCCTATGGAATTTATAAGGGTATCTATATAAACGCCATTCGAAGTCCAAGTATACCTTCCACTTGGGGAAACTACCGAATCACATGCCGTATAGGTAAGAGTGGACGAAGTTGCCATTCCGTGAACAATGGTCGCCATTGCTATATCGGAACAGCCATTGGCATCCGTTACCGTTACCGTATACATGCTTGCGGTTAATCCGGTAATAGAAGCCGTGGTAGCTCCATTGCTCCATGTATAATTGTATACAGACGTTC
>CAJXZP010000079.1 GCA_913062955.1 uncultured Flavobacteriales bacterium
CCACAAACAGCTATTCTTATCCACTCCTCTGAAAATAAGAACATGGCCATCCGGTTCTTGGCGTATTTAAAAACGCCACGTGCCATTCATCGGTTAAAATCCAATGGGTACCTTACCCCAAATTCCTAGTTTATTTATTCCCTTAAAGCCGGATTTATTAATACATTTGAATATCCCATTTCGGATACATATGGACGTAACGCCACTTTTATTAACGTTTAAATTAGCCGCCATTACCACCTTGGTTTTGGTTCTGATTTCTATTCCATTGGCGTATCAATTGGCATATTCCAAAAACAAATTCAAACCCTTTTTTGAGGCCTTAATCACCCTTCCCATGGTTTTGCCACCAACCGTATTAGGGTTTTATCTATTGGTTCTTTTCAGTCCAAATAATTTTTTTGGGGCGTGGCTTCATAAGTCACTCGGTCTACAGTTGGTATTTTCATTTCCTGGATTAGTCATCGCTTCAATCATTTATAGTTTGCCATTTATGGTGCAACCCATCCAATCCGGGATGCAATTAGTACCTAAACATTTACTGGAGGCGACCCAAGTATTGGGCAAATCGAAATGGGAAACCTTACGTTTTGTGATTCTACCCAATATTAAACCCTCTTTGCTGACCGGTATGGTACTGGCATTTGCCCATACCGTAGGTGAGTTTGGAGTCGTGTTAATGATTGGTGGAAATATTCCGGGAGTGACCAAAGTGGCTTCAATCGCCATTTATGATGACGTAGAAAGTATGAATTATGCAGCTGCCAATTCCTATTCCTTAGTTCTTATCGGTATTTCGTTAACCATCCTAATGGGCGTTTATTTTTACAATGCATCCTTCAAAAAACAGCGTAGTTTATGATGGTCGTGGACGTTACCTATTCATTGGGTACAAAAAATAGGAAACAGGAATTTCATTTTTTGTGTGATATTCCGGTCGGACAATTCGTTACCATATTCGGGAAGTCGGGCGTAGGGAAAACGACCTTTTTACGAATTCTTGCGGGATTGGAAAAACCGTCTTCTGGAAGTATCCATTTTCAATCGGACCTTTGGTTTCATGCCGAAAAAGGGATCGATTTAAAAGCGCATAAGCGAAATATAAAAATGGTATTTCAGCAAAATACCTTATTTCCGAATATGACCGTACGTCAAAACTTGGAGTTTGCTAAATCCGATCGAACCGATTTCAACTATAAAAATGAAATTGTATCCGGTCTTGATATAGAAGCATTCATGGATTTTTATCCCCACCAGTTAAGTGGGGGACAAGCTCAGCGAGTGGCTATTGGACAGATGCTTATTGGTAAACCTAACTGCGTTCTATTAGACGAACCTTTAACTTCATTGGATCAATCTATTCGAATCCAAATCCAAGAATTTTTGAAAGCTACCCAACGGAAATATAAAATGACCGTGATCTTGGTGAGTCATGATGTAGAAGAAACAATCAAATTGTCGGATCAGGTTTTGATACTCGAAAATGGTGCGTTCAAAGCCCAAGGCTCTCCTTTCGAAATATTTGGAAATGTGGGCGGTTCCAAATCATCGGTAGTCGGTAAAGTAGTGAGGGTGACCGAGAACTCATCTAAATTTATCACTGTTTTTCTTTTAGTGGGCCACCAAATTATTGAACAAGAACATCCAATTTCTGATTTGGATCAATATAAACTCGGGAGTTCAATAACCTTGCCCTTGGCTTAGTTCTGAGTGTAATTGCCTTATGGCTTCTTGTATATTCGGATATCGAAAAGTAAAGCCCGCTTTCACTAATAATTTGGGGGATACATACCGACTTTTTAAAATCAATTCGGGTTCCGTACGAAGGAAAAAACTACCTATTTCCAACAAGAATTTTGGAGTAGGCAGTCCAATGCTTCTTCCGTTAACCATTCTTAATTCTTGCATCACCAATTCATTGGTACTCGTTTCGGGTGCCGTCACATTAATGGACCCGGTAATTGCTTCGTTTCCAATAATAAAATCTATTACAGCCAGGAGGTCTTGGATATGTATCCATGCAAATTTTTGTTTCCCAGTTCCATGTTTACCTCCTAATCCAAGTTTAACCAGTTGGTTTAATACCGAATATACCCCTCCAGAATTTCCTATGACTAAAGAAATACGGGGAGTTAATTTCCGGGTAAGTGGAGTGGCACAATCGTAAAATGAGTGCTCCCATTTTGAGGCTACCATCATGGGTTTGTTCATCGAGTGTTTGTAAATGGTGGCCGTACTGGCATTAATCCATAATTGGGGTGGTTGATCTAACGTGTTTATAGCCGCTCCCAATACTCGTGTGGCATTAACCCTCGAAGATAAAATGCGTCTTTTATTGGTTTCGGTATACCGACAATCTACGGATTTACCCATGAGGTTTATTAAGGTTTCCGCACCCTCAAGTGCGGAAACCCAATGAGACTTTGTTTGACCATCCCAGTTCAAATACTGCATGTGGTTTTCTTCTTTCGTTTGGCCTAGGTAACGAAATGCTTAGCCTGCTTCTGACCAATAAATCCCATAGCTCCTGTGATGATTATTTTCCCGTTCATTACTCGGCTGTTACAGGAGGTAAATTTTCTATGTTGGGCTCAGTATAAGCGATCGTTTTTGATTTTTTACGACCTCTAAAAAACATGAATAAGTTTAAGAATAAAACAACTCCCAAATAAATGGAGAAGCCTCCAATTTTACTGGCTAAGGTTTCAATCAATACCTGGGTGGTATTAAAATCGTGGTATTTGCTTATTTCTAATATAAGTAAGGCAAAGCCTACGTTCATTAGATAAAATCCGATTTCAAATAAACGGTTGGTGGCCATCGCAATTTCTTCCCTTCCGTGAAAGATGTCTCGCATAAATACTTTGGCGTTTTTAAACAGGTTTCTAGCGACTAGAACGGTTAGTGTTAATGCAATCGGTAAATAGATTACATAGGCTGTTACAATTAATGAATTGTCCATGATACTTAGTTTTTATGTTGATTATTTAATGAATGTTTTCGGATAAGGAATAGGGTGAGAATATTGAAATAATGCAACCCCGCTAGGATACTCACAATGTATCCCGTTTGACTGGCTACCTCCGAGATTAACTCACCCATGCTGGTGATATGCCTCCATTGGGTGAGCGCAAACACGGCATAGCCTAAATTCACGAGATAATAACCAATCAATAACATGTTGTTAATCGCTATGGCTGTAGACTCATCGGCAATGGCTTGCTTCACAAATATTAAACCGTGTGTATGACAGCGTTTACCTACATAAAGGGTGATGAATCCTATAATAGGGAGGTAACTGAGGTATCCTATAATGTGGTATTTCATTTTCTTTAGTTTTTGTACTTTCAGTAAAAATTGAAAGTTTGATTCAAAAAAAATAATTTATTTAAACAGTTTCATAAACGTACGTAAAAACCATCCTTGATTGGAAGTACTAATTTTTGTTAATGAAGTATCCGCCAATTCGGCTAACGATTTAATGCTTTCAATTTGTTGGGTAAAAAGGACCACTTCTTCTGTATTGGAATCAGTTGTTTCTACATTTTGTATTTCAGTCAGGACTTGAATAATAGGATCCAATTCTTGCCGTTGTCTAATCTTGATCACCCGTTGTGCTACTTTCCAAATATCCTTTTCTCCGGTGAAAAATTCCTTCCGTTCCCCTAATTTGTGTTCCTTGTAAACCAACCCCCAATCAATCAAAACACGAATATTCATATTGGCGTTTCCCCGGGATATCTGCAAAGTCTCCATTACCTCCTCGGCACTTAAGGGTTCATTACTCGTTAAAAAAAGCGCGTGAATCTGAGCCATGGTACGGTTTATTCCCCATTTGGAACCTAAACTTCCCCATTGATTGATAAACTTAGTTTTTGCCTCTTCTAATTGCATAGTACAAATGTAATAAACTTTTTGAACTTTCAAATAATATTGAAAGTTTATTTTGTTATGGACCATTTTGAAATTCGGAGGTCTGTAATTTGTGTTACCTTTCACTGAATTAGTGTACGAAACCAAAAGCAAAGCAAGGCTATCTTTGTTTTAGAAATTAATACAAATGCAACATCCAATAATAAAATTTGAGTCGGTTAGTGATTTACATAAAATGCTACATCTCGAAAAACCCAAACATCCTTTAATTAGTGTGATTGACGCTTCTAAATTGGAAATGCCCCCGAATATGAAAGGGCAACGATTTAGTTCAAATCTCTATAGCATTTCCATGAAAGATGGCCATTGCGGTATGCAATACGGTCGTGGTCATTATGATTTTGAGGAAGGCGTATTGGTTTTTATGAGCCCGAACCAAGTCATCGCCATGACCGAGGATCCAACGCCCAGTCTAACGGGTTGGATGTTGGTTTTTCATCCAGATTTCATTCGTAAATATGCCTTAGGTTCCGAAATTGATGACTACTCTTTCTTTTCGTATGAAGCCAATGAAGCGTTGCATTTGTCGGAAGATGAACGGGTGGTTTTAAGTGATTGTATTCGAAATATTCAAGAAGAATATAACCAACGTATTGACGATTACAGCCAAAAAGTAATGGTGTCCAATATTGAGCTTCTGTTGAGTTATTGTACCCGATTTTATAATCGTCAATTCAATACCCGTTCTCATCAAAACTCGCAAATAGTCACGCAGGTAGAAACGTATTTAAAGCAGTATTTTGATTCAGGGCAGTTAAGCGAATATGGCGTGCCATCGGTACACTATTTTGCAGAGAAAGTCCATTTATCTGCCAATTACCTGAGTGATGTTTTAAAGAAAGAAACTGGTAGAAGCGCGAAAGATCATATCAATGATTTCTTGATCAAAAAAGCGAAAATGATGTTGGTAAATTCAGGCGATTCGGTAAGTGAAATTGCCTACGCTTTAGGTTTTAACTATCCGCATTATTTCAGTCGCTTGTTTAAAACCAAAACAGGTGTATCCCCCAATAAATACCGAGAATCGAATTAGCATCCAAAAAAATAAGCCAGATGAAAGTAATAGTAACCGGAGCATCCGGAATGGTAGGGAAAGGAGTATTGTTGGAATGTTTAGATCATACCGATATTACCGAAGTATTATCTATTGGTCGTAATAGCCTAGGGATAACACATCCTAAATTAAAAGAATTACAGCATGCTGATTTTTCGGAATTCGATTCTGTAGCCGAATACCTAAAAGGATATGATGCTTGTTACCATTGTATGGGAGTGAGTTCAGCCAATATGAAGGAGGAAATGTATACCAAAATGACCCATCAATTTTCAATGGCTTTGATGCGTGTTTTATATAAAAATAATCCGCAAATGACCGTCACTTATGTTTCTGGACAAGGAACGGATTCTTCCGAAAATGGAAAATCCATGTGGGCTCGTGTAAAGGGGAAAACGGAAAATGATATTATCAACCTTGGGTTTAAACAAGCATTCGCCTTTCGACCTGGAGGAATTATTCCTAAAAGAGGGGTGGAGCCTAGTAGTAAATTATACCGTGTTTTGGTTAATAATTTAACGTGGTTACTCAAAGCTATGAAAGCCATGATGCCTAACTCCATTGTAGATACCACTCAAATTGGATTGGCAATGATTCATATTACCCAAAATGGGTACGCGCAATCCATCATTAACCCCAAAGACATTTTAGAATTAGCGAAATAATAAATAGAACTTAAACCAAGTTATTATGAATATTGATACATCAAAACCGGTTTTACTTACCGGGGCTACGGGATATTTGGCCGGAAGAATTGCAGAACGCTTATTGAAAGATGGATTAACCATTCATGCACCAATTCGTAATCCAGAAAATCCAGAGAAAACAAAATATTTGGATGCCTTGGTGAGGAAATCCACAGGAACCATTAAATATTTTAAAGCCGATTTATTAGCTCTTGGTTCTTACGATGAAGCCATGAAAGGATGTGAATTAGTTATTCATACCGCTTCACCATTTATTATTCAAACCAAAAACCCCCAAAAGGATTTGGTCGATCCTGCTTTAAAAGGAACCCAGAATGTATTGGAAAGTGTTAATCGTACGGATTCCGTTAAAAGAGTCGTACTTACCAGTAGTTGCGCTTCCATTTATGGTGATAGTAAAGATTTGCTGGATTATCCCAATAATACATTGACCGAAGATCAATGGAACACCACTTCATCTATAAAAAACAACCCATATAGCTACTCCAAAGTATTAGCCGAAAAGAAAGCCTGGGATATCAATAAAGTACAAAGCAGATGGGACCTGGTAGTGATTAATCCATCTTTCATTTTAGGCCCGGGAATCAATCCATTTGGTACCTCCGAGAGTTTCAGTATTGTGAAACAAATGGGGGATGGTACCATGAAAATGGGAGCCGCTAATATTGCTATTGGATGCGTTGATGTACGGGATGTAGCCGAAGCACATTACCAAGCAGGCTTTAAGCCAGCTGCAAACGGACGGAATATTGTTTCGGCCGAGAATCAATCGTTTTTGGCTTTGGCGCAAATGCTTCAAGCCAAGTACGGGAGCTACCCATTACCGCAAAAAAACTTACCCAAATGGTTGGTTTGGCTAATGGGACCCTTGGGTGGAATTCCTCGAAATTTTATTAGGAATAACGTAAATTATCCATGGAAAGCAGATAACTCGAAGGGAGTAAAAGAATTGGGCTTGAAATACATCCCGATTCAACAAACAATGAACGAGTTCTTTGGCCAATTGGTAGACCATAATGTCTTTAAGAAGTAAAATTGAAATTAGTAGAATAAAAAAGGGGCCGGATGTATCTGGCCCTTTTTGTTGCAAGGCAATCCATATGGATATTATCTTCCATGGATTTAATAGTACCTTAGACCAATAACAACGGTACCATGCCTTATAATCCAGATAAACATCATAGACGATCCATCCGACTCAAAGGGCATGATTATTCACAAGAGGGCATCTATTTTCTGACCCTATGTGTCAAAAATAGAACCCACCTTTTTGGAACCATTTCTAATGGGAAAATGAATTTGAATCCATTTGGAGAAATAGCGAAAGAGGAATGGATAAAAAGCATGGAGATCCGAGGAAATATCACATTAGGAGAATTTAGGATCATGCCAAATCATATGCACGGAATTATTCAGATCAATTATTCGAAAGGAGAAAATAACCATACCGGGAAATTCCGATCCCCCTCTCAAACCATAGGGGCTATAATTAGAGGATATAAAGGGGTTACCACCAAACGAATTAAAATTTTAATTCGAAAATTACGAACGGGCGAATCGCAATTCGCCCCATTCGAATCTCCAATCCCTCCGGGCGAATCACAATTCCGATCGGGCGAATTGCAAATTGGTCGGGGTGAATTGCAATTCACCCCGACCAATTTGATTAAATCTATCGATCTATCCAAATCTATTTGGCAACGCGACTATTACGATATAATAATTAGAGATAGAAGGGCCTACGATACTATTTCCAATTACATTATTAATAACCCTGAAAATTGGACCGAAGACAATTTCCATAAAACCTAAATTCAACTATCTAGGATTTATTTCCTGAAAATATCGAATGAACAAGGTGAAAACGTGATAAAACGACTCGTTATAGAATAACCCAAGTAGGGAGTGGGAAAAACCCGCTAAAAAGCTATTTTTGCAGCCGTAAAAATACACGTTTAGTCATGGAAATTTCAAGTAAGTACGCTCCTGTAGAGGTAGAGAAAAAATGGTATCAAACATGGATGGATAAGGGTTATTTTAACTCCAAGCCAGATGATAGAGAACCATTTACCATAGTTATCCCTCCTCCAAACGTGACCGGTGTCTTGCACATGGGACACATGCTAAACAATACTATTCAAGATGTTTTAATTCGTAAAGCACGAATGAATGGTAAAAATGCCTGTTGGGTACCTGGTACCGATCACGCTTCTATTGCTACCGAAGCCAAAGTAGTGGCTAAGTTGAAAGAGGAAGGAATCAATAAAGCGGATTTAACTCGGGAGGAGTTTTTAAAGCATGCGTGGGACTGGACCGATAAACATGGCGGAATTATTTTAGAGCAATTAAAGAAATTAGGTGCTTCTTGCGATTGGGATCGTACGGCATTTACGATGGATGAAATTCGTTCGGAATCTGTAAATCAAGTGTTTGTTGATTTATTCAATAAAGGACTGATATACCGTGGGTACCGAATGGTAAACTGGGATCCAGATGCATTAACTACGGTGAGTGACGAAGAAGTAATTCACAAAGAAATAAACGGTAAACTGTACTATATGAAGTACATGATTGAAGATTCTGACGAATTTTTAACCGTGGCGACTACCCGTCCAGAAACCATTTTTGGGGATACGGCTGTTTGTGTTAATCCAAACGATGAGCGTTATGCACATCTCCATGGAAAGAAGATTATTGTACCTATTGTAGGTAGAGTAGTGCCCATTATTACGGATGAATATGTAGATGTTGAATTCGGTACAGGAGCATTGAAAATTACGCCTGCACACGATATCAATGATAAAACTATTGGGGATAAAAACGGTCTTGAAACCATAGATTCATTAAACGATAATGGTACGTTGAATGCCCATGGAATGCATTACGAAGGAAAAGATCGTTTTGTGGTTCGTAAAGAAATTGCCAAAGAATTAGATGAAAAAGGCCAGCTAATAAAAGTAGAAGATTACACCAATAAAGTTGGTACCTCTGAACGAACGGGAGCGGTAATTGAACCAAAGATTTCTGTGCAATGGTTCTTGAAAATGGAAGAAATGGCTAAACCCGCTTTGGATTTAGTGATGAATGATGAAGTTCAGTTGATTCCATCCAAATTCAAGAATACCTACCGTCACTGGATGGAAAACGTACGGGATTGGTGTATTTCTCGTCAGTTATTATGGGGACATCAAATACCAGCATTCTTTTATGGTAAAGGAATCAACGATTTTGTAGTGGCTAGAACCATGGAAGAAGCGTTACCTTTAGCTAAAGAGGCCTGTGGGAATAGGGACTTGACTATTTCAGATTTAAAACAAGATGAAGATGCCATGGATACATGGTTTTCCTCTTGGTTATGGCCGATGTCTGTTTTTGATGGAATCCGTAATCCAGAAAATGAAGAAATTAAATATTACTATCCTACCAATGTAATCGTTACGGCTCCTGAAATTTTATTCTTTTGGGTAGCACGTATGATTGTTGCGGGTAACGAGTACCAAGGTGAAAAACCATTTAAGGATGTGTATTTGACCGGAATTGTACGGGATAAGCAAGGTCGTAAAATGAGTAAGTCCCTGGGGAACTCTCCTGATCCCATTACGCTAATCGAAAAATACGGAGCTGATGGTGTACGGGTAGGAATGTTATTGACCTCTCCTGCGGGGAACGATTTACCATTTGATGAAAGTTTATGTGAGCAAGGGCGTAACTTCTCTAACAAGGTATGGAATGCTTTACGTTTGGTTAAAGGATGGGAAAATGATGCGAGCATCGCTCAGCCTGAATCAGCAGTATTGGCTAACCAATGGTTCAAGTCAAGAATAGCGCAAGCTATGATTGAAATGGAAGATAGTTACGGTAAGTTCCGATTATCGGAAGCTTTAATGGCTACTTATAAGTTGGTATGGGATGATTTCTGTGGCTCCTACTTGGAAATGATCAAACCAGCGTATCAAAAACCAATTGATGCCAAAACATTGGCTCAAGCCATTGCTAACTTTGAAGTTATTGTAAAATTGATGCATCCATTTACTCCTTTTATCTCGGAAGAGATTTGGAGTTTATTACAGGAAAGAGCAGAAGGAGATCACATCATTGTAGCTCCATGGCCAGAGTTGGATGAGGTAAACCAAGAAATTTTGGATTTGTTTAATGCGACCTCTAATGTGGTGACGGAAGTAAGAACATTTCGCTTAAGTAATGGGGTACCTATGAAAGATGCGTTGCCACTGATGGTGAATGCAAAATCGAATGTGAATCCTAAATTTGATTCGGTATTGATCAAATTATTAAATCTAAGTGAAATTACTCCGGTGGATGAAAAACCAGAAGGTGTGTTCACTTTTGTAACCAATAATGCAGAATACTACATTCCCGTGGGTGGAATGATTGATGTAGAAGCAGAGAAAGCGAAGATTGAAGAAGAGTTGAAATACACACGTGGATTTATGATTTCGGTAGGGAAGAAGTTGAGTAACGAACGTTTTGTAAACAATGCTCCTGAAAAGGTAGTGGCGATGGAACAGAAAAAACTATCCGATGCGGAAGCAAAGATCATTATACTAGAACAGCAATTAGCGGATTTATAGAATTATAGCTGATATTTAAAAAGCCGTTTCATTTATTTGAAACGGTTTTTTTGATTAGTGCAATCTGGGTTCTCCGGATGACTCGTAGCTGGACGAATAGAAGTCCATTTCAACGAGCTCATTTACGTATGCGTCATCGTATATATAGGTGTCTTCGATATGTTTTTCTTTTTCACAACTCATTAGTGCGAGCCCGAAAGCAAATAGGTAGAGGAATTTCATATGTTTAAGTTTTTTCCAAAAGAAGGGGATCGTTATTATGAAAGGGTCAATTGCATATTATGAATCCATGAAATTAACATTAATAATAGCGGGGAATTCCTCCTTCCAAATGTACCTTTAGCGCCTAAACTAACTGCAATGACCAATTTATTCAAGTACAGCTTTATTTTATTATTTATTTCCGTTTTGGGATTTCAAAGTCATGCGCAAAATGGATACAAACAAACCGTAGGGAAACGAACTTTAAATTTTAAGGATAGTACCGTTTTTGTTTTGGAGGTGGATAGAGCCATTGAAAAAGATGTGATTACCGCTTGGAAAAAAGCCATTGAACGAAATAAAATTAAAGCCACCATTGCCAATGACCAATTATCTGTGGTGCAGGTAGTGATTGAAAGTGTGGATGGAGATCCCATTGATATTTATTCTACCGTGGTACAACAAGATCACAGTGTTAAGTTATATACCGTTTTTATGGTAGATGGCCTTCGTGTAGATCCCCATGGAAAAGAAGGGGCTGCTGTTAAAATTAGAACCCTCTTAGGTAATTTTGGTGCGAAGGTATATAGCGAAGTATTGAAACGTGAACTTAAGGAGAAAGAGAATAAGTTAGCAGATATTGAAAAAATGCGTGCCAAAAATCTAAAAGAACAAGATAAAATTGATAAAACGATTCAAAAGGATTCGTTGAAAATTGGAAGCGAACAAACCGAAATCAGTTTGTTAAAAGGGCAGTTGGAAGGTGCTACAGATCGCTACACGACTCAAAAAAACAAAGTGACGAATAGCAAATTCGAAACGAAAGACGATGCAAAGGAAGCTAAGGATGAATTGAAAGGTTTTGATAAAGAACGAAAGTCTTTAGAAAAGGAAATTGAAAAACGTCATGATGAAATTTTAGATCTTAGAGCTGAAATTCGTGATCATTGGTATGCTTTGAAACAACTAAAAAAAGACGAACAAAGTTTGTTGCAAAAAGCATTAGACCAACGCGATTTGGTGAAAATTGCACAAGAAGAGTTGGAGTAGGAACCAATGAGATGCCGAATGCTGATTATTCCATAGGGCTATAAATGGTCTTTAAGCAACGTATATTCGAGCTGTTTTACTAAAGCACAAAAGATAAGGAGTACCAGGAAAAAGTATATGAAATTACCAGTTGACTCATAGGTAATGATCATTAGGCTTTGCCAAAGCAACAACGATGAAATAACATTTATGGAAGTAGATGGAGTGTCCATCGTTGGTCAAATTTTCTTGTTCAAGAAATGGAAATACGTATCATTTTCGTGACTTTTTTTTATTTTAGGATAATTTTGTTATTTTGTACGTTAAGTTTAATTCCTAATTACAAAATCATACGCACACCTGTGGTGAAATACATCCTATTATCCTAAAACTTAAATTATGAAAACAATTTTAACTCTTATAACTCTGGTATTGGTTTCCGGAAGTACTTTCTCCCAAACATGGGAGCGCATAGTAACCCAAACGTGGGACCATTGGTGGGTAGATTCTGGAAAAAGAATAGATACCTATGATGCAAATAATAAATTAAATCATATAATTATTACAAATTGGGAGGCGGGAACAAATAATTGGATAAATTATTCTCAATCCGATTACAATAGCAATTCGGATGGAACAGTAACAAATCAAATAATTCAAAATTGGGATGTGAATTCCAGTTATTGGATAAATGGTCAAAAGGTGACGAAGACGTTTAATTCCAGTGGTGAAATTTTAATTATTGAGGATAAACTTTGGGTTAATAGTACTTGGATAAATCAATCTAGAACTACAAGTACCTATGATGCCTCTGGGTATTTGATACAAGAACTGAGTTCGAGTTGGGATGTGTCTTCCAATAATTGGATTAACTCAGGTCGTGTTAATTACTTTAATAATTCGGATGGTACCGTAGCTAATAGTATTTCCCAAGGCTGGAATGTAAATACCAATACCTGGGAAAACGGTGGTAAATTTACATATACATACAATTCAGGGGGATTGGTAATTAGTAAAGTAGTTCAGTCTTGGATTAATGGCAGTTGGACAGATGTGCAAAAAATTACAAGAGCTTATGATGCGAATGGAGCAATGATCCTCTTCCTGAATCAGGATTGGAGCAGTAGCCGAAATAATTGGGTGAATATTTTTCAACAACTGCATACGTATAGACCGGATGGACAAGTTGTTTCTGATGTATCGCAATGGTGGGTTAACGGCACTAATTATTGGAGAAATAGTATTCAGACAAATTATAGCTACACTTCGGAGGGTAGGTTAGACTTCTCTATAGGTCAATTTTGGAATACGCAAACAAATGATTGGAGTAATGGTGGCAAAAGTATACATACTTATTCTCCCGGTTTTGTGGGGGTAAATGACCTGGATGAAGAGTTTGAATTGATGATATACCCAAATCCATCCAGCCATACTTTACACCTAAAAGGAGATCTCGAAAGTTTAGATGTGAAGCTAATGGAAATAATAAATTTGAAGGGGGAAACCATAAAGTCAATGAAACCAAATAATGTAATTGTTATTTCTGATTTACCTCAGGGTCAGTACTTCATTCGTTTTGAATCTAAGGATGGGAGCCATACCTTAAAGTTTATTAAAAACTAAACCTAAATTTACGAAATATATGGATGCCCTTCATTGATAAATTATCAATGAAGGGCTTTTCGTTAGTGTAAATGATGTGTAATGAGAATATTACAGGGTGATTGAAAATAGAAATATGGATAAAATGAAAGTTTGCTTTTTAAAAAAACTTTAACCACCCGCTAATTGATGTCTGCTTTTGGATGCGCTGTGATCAAAGTTACCTCTTCTCCATCATAGCGTACATCCCCTTCACAAAACCGTCCTTATCCGATTTAAACCGATTCACAAAGGGCTTAGCCCCATCTTGTAGATGATCGTTCAAATTATGATCGCTCCATTGCGCAATTTCCATAAGTATCGGTAACAACTCTTTTCCCTTTTGGGTAAGGCTGTAAATATTGGTTTTTTTGTTCCCCTCCATTTTCCCTTTGGAAATAATCTCTAACTCCTCGAGCTTCGTTAATCGGTTGGAAAGAATGTTAGTCGCAATTTTTTCACTGGACTTACCAAATTCACCGTATGTTTTTTTACCCGAAAACAGCATATCCCGAATAATTAACAAGGACCATTTGTCGCCTATGATGTCTAGTGCTGAACTGATTGGACAAGTTGACCTGAATTTTTGTTCCATTATTGATAATTATTACTTGCATTTTACAAGTGAAAACATATTTTTGCTTGCAAAACAAAAGTAAAATATATTTAAGTGATCGCAAAATGATTCATAAACATACCGGTATTGTCATTTTAGGGGCAGGAGTTGCGGGATTAACTTCGGCTATTGCGCTCCATCAAAAAGGTTTTAGTAAGATCACTATTTACGAACGGAGAGAAACTGCCACCACGCTGGGTGCAGGCTTGGTGCTTTGGGCAAATGCAAGTAAAATTCTGCATAAACTGAATTTGCTTTCCGAAGTGGCGAAACTAGCAGGTGAGATTTATGAAATGCAACGTTGGACCCAGAAAGGAACACACTTAGGAACCATTGATGTGCAGGACATAAATAAAGGGATTGGATCTAAAAGTTACGCCATTAGCCGATTTGATTTCCAGCAGATTCTTCTTAAAAAAATCGCAGAATTACACATCCCTATTCGTTACAGTCATTCCGTTTTAGATCTCGTAACGCAGGAAACAAGTGTGACAGTCATCTTTGAAAATCAAGCTTCCGTTAACGCTTCTATACTCATTGGTGCGGATGGTCGCATGAATTCGATAGCTCGTAAATATGTGAATAGAGAGAATACACCCGTATACCAAAATTTTGTAAACTGGATTGGAATTATTGAAAGTGAGCAACCCATTTTTACGGAGCATCATGTACTTGATTTTTGGGGCTGTGGTGAACGGTTTGGAATAGTTCCGATAACGAAGTATAAAGGGTATTGGGCGGGAGGCAAATCATTGCCTAGAAACTCACCGCTAAAGCAAAAGAATAACAAAACGGAGCTTCTCAAAATATTTTCGTCTTGGTCACCCAAAATTAAACAGGTTATTGAAGGGACTAAGGAGCAAGACATCAGGTACCTGGAGGTTTTTGATCATCACCCCATATCCAATTGGTTTAGGAATAACGTATGCTTAATTGGCGATTCGGCTCATGCCGCTTTACCCACTTCCGGTCAAGGGGCTTGCCAGGCCATTGAAGATGCTTGGCACTTAGCTGCTCAACTTTCTAGTGCGCATACCCTGGAGAAGGCCTTTAGTCAGTTTCAAAAAATCAGGTTTCCTAAAACTACCGCAATCACGATGGCGGGACGAGAATTGGGTCATTCCCTTTTTAACCCAGATCCGGAGTGGTGCCAACAACGAAATGAGAATGCTATGCACGCAGATAATAGAATAACGAGTCAGAATATTGCCCAGTTATGGTCTAAAGATCTTCCTCAATAATCAGAATAATAAAAATCAAATAAAACGGACAACATGGAAAAATCAAAAAAGTATATCAACAGAATAGGACGTGTATTATTCAGTCTAATTTTCATTGCAAGTGGTTTAAGCAAAATTGGCGATTGGGATAAAACGGTTCATTACATGGAGGCGCATCAAATGCTATTTGTGCCCTTTTTCTTAGTCCTAGCTATTCTATTGCAAATAGCAGGAGGTTTGTCCATTATGTGGAGTTACAAAACCAAAGTAGGGGCCATTTTATTAGTCATTTTTCTGCTTCCTGCTACATTTATCTTTCATGATTTCTGGACCTTACCTGCGCAAACAGATACTGAAATAATGATCCAACAATATGAAATGGTTTCATTTCTAAAGAACATAAGCATCCTAGGGGCGTTAGTATGGCTATTTAATAATGAAAGTGAATAATAGGTATGGCGGATAAGTAAATTATATGGCTCGCATGTGATCGCTGGGTTGCGGTTTATTCACGGGAGTCCGAAAATGGAAAAAACCACCGTTTTTGGTAGCATATCTGGTATTACGATTAGATTGAGTATTTTAGGATTTTAAATGTACTCATAACTAAACAATAGCCGTGAATTGAATTCGTTAAAATGTAAAACTTCATGAAAAATTTTGCTCTCCTGATCTGTTTCCTATTTCTTACTATCGTTGCGTATTCACAAAATAATTCAGCTACCTTTTACATGGACAAGGCTCAGAAAGAATTTGATAAACGAAATTATGACGAGGCGTTGACCACGCTAAGTTATGCTATTATTGAACTACCCGATTCGTTAGTCTTATACCTTATGCGAGGAGCTCTTTATGATGGGTTTAAAATGTACCCAGAAGCCATTCAAGACTATTCGAAAGCGCTA
>CAJXZP010000080.1 GCA_913062955.1 uncultured Flavobacteriales bacterium
TTTTTTTATCAACACTTAGTTAATGGGGGGGTAGTAGTTTTTCGAATTATTTAAAGGGTGTGCATTCGGCTATAAACCATTTCACCTTGCGATTTAAATTTCTTAGCTATGTCCATTTCTTCCCCTGTAGCATTCAAGTCAAAATGCATAAACGCATTGAAACTTCGAAATTGTTTATACAAGGCTTTTTCTACGTCTTCTATTTCAATGGTTTTCATCTCATCAACCGAGATTCCAATGCAAAATGGAGGCTCTTCAAACTGGTCCACATTTAGGAATGTACCTACATAGATCTCTTGGATTTCTGGGTGGGATTGGCCGTATTTGATTAGGACCTTTTTAAAGTACTTCATATCCGTTTTGGCCACATGGCCAAATAGAGTGTGCATCTCTTTGATATACACGACTTGGTTGTTTAGGTCCTCTTCGGTAATGTTTAATAAAATATCACCTGTTACATCAAGGCCTCCTTTGTTGTTTAAGCGAATTTCCTTTAGGGCTGGTAATGGCCCAAAGGGAACATAAAACAAGCCTTTCAAAAGGGCCATTCTATTATATTTCTTTCTAAAAGCATGGAACTCTTCCTCATTTCGAATGAATATAGCCGGAGAAAAACGTTGGTAGCTAATCACAAATATGGCCAGACGGTAATAGAATACAATAAACTTTCCTCCCCCTTTAATCATCGAGACTAATTCAGGTATGCTTTCCCCTTTCAGGTTACCCAATTCATGTTTGATTAAATTATCAGGGTCATTTTCGGGTGCTTCGTATATCCGGGACTCTACTCCAGCGGAGGCTTTGTGAACATTCATAAGGAGTGAGTTTTTTGATAATGAGCTAAAGATAGGAAGATTCGAAATGGGAATACCTTATAAAGCATACTTTCCAAATAAATAGACGCCTACATAACTGGACGTTAACTCCCCATAAAAGTCAAGGTTGGGGTAGCTTTCTCCCTCCGAGGTAATCTCCAGTTTGGTGGAATTAATACCCAGTCCAAACCCAAAGTGTTTCAATGGACGGTACTCTAATGATAAATCTAAATCCAACACACTTCCGGTGAACCCTTCAAAACTGAGGTATAATAGTTCGATACTTTGGCGATAATAAATCTTGTTGGTAATTAAAAAATCGGATCGAAGTCCAATAACAGGTAAAGGAGCAAGCATTTCTGTGGAGCTAGATGTTTGGTCTTTTACATTCACCGAAAAACTAATGGGCATTATAAAGAATCCAAAAGAGGCGCCTAATGAAACGCGATCATCTTGGAAAAAAGAATAGTCATATTTTGCGCGAAATATTGTGAAGTTAAACTTGCTTGTGATTTCAGTTCCTAATGGAATAACGACATCTCCAATTTCTAAATCAGCTCCTAGTTTTTTAAAAGCCGTCCGATTAATCTGAAAGTAACCAAAGTTAATTCCATGTCTTTGTGTTTTCCCAAATCTATAATTGATCTTGTTTCTTAATGCCCATGCCGAGATATCTAAATCTAAAGCACTTTCTAAATTTAATACAAGTCCCACCCCCAAATGGTTACTTCCTAGGGTTAACCCGCTGTTGTAGTTCGCTAAAAAACCGCCTAAACTTACGGAGAATTTATCCCAAGGTTTACGGCTGCTTTTAGTCGTGTCGGTGGGTGTAAATAAATTATTGTCTGATCCATAAACAGAAAAGTTACCTGCAATAAATAGGAATAGGATTACCGTTCTTATTTTTTTCAAATTGATAGAGGTCATAGAGATCAAAATTTAATAACAAGTATACAGGTATTAAGGAACTTAAACCAAATTTAACGTTTAAATTACTTATCGTATGGTATCCTTTTTGAAGGATTAGGTAGGTGTGTAAGCAACCGCTGCTTTTGATTTAAGTTTTCCGTATCGTCTATTTTCACAACCCAAAACAGTTCATTTTCCATTCATAAACTAAAATTGCCCTTTACCAAAAATCTTAAAAAGCGGTTTATTTTCCAATTATCTTGCATTAAAATCTAAAACATGAAAAGAATATTTTTCCTTATTGGTTTAGCAGCAGCTTGTTTAGCAGGTAATGCCCAAACCATGCAAACACCCGATGCCTTGATGTTAAGGTATCCCGATGTGTCCACTCATGAAATTACTTTTGTTTATGCGGAAGATGTTTGGGTAGTTCCTATTCAAGGCGGAATGGCTCGGAGAATTACTTCAACCACCGGGATGGAATTTCATCCAAAGTTTTCTCCTGATGGTAAAACCATCGCTTTTAGTGGGAATTACGATGGGAATTATGATGTGTACACCATTAATCATCAAGGGTATAATTTGAACAGAGTGACCTATCATCCAGGTAATGACCGGATGGTAGATTGGAATCCAGATGGAAAATCTGTGTTGTTTGCTTCCGGTAGAAAATCACCCTCTAATCGTTTCAACCAATTTTATTCCATGGATGTAAAGGGAGGGAACCCCGAACAGTTACCCTTGTTTTTTGCCGAGTTAGGAAGTTACAATGCTGATGGGAGTCAGCTGGCTTACCAATACTTGAATCGTACCCAACGTACCTGGAAACGGTACCAAGGAGGCACGGCAAGTGATATTCTAATTTACGATTTCAAGACGGAAAAATCGACTCAAATCACCACCTATAAAGGAACCGATGCACTTCCGATGTGGGAAGGGGATAAAATCTATTTTTTGAGTGACCGTGGAGATAATCATAAAACCAATATCTGGTCTTATAACACCTTGAATAAATCGTTTAATCAAGAAACCAATTTTGAACTGTATGATGTGAAATTCCCGAGTATTGGGGATGGACATATTGTACTAGAAAATGGGGGGAAACTTCATGTGCTAGATTTAGCTACGGGTACTATTTCGGAGGTGGATATAAAAGTGCCTTCAGAACAAATTATGGCGCGTGCAGAATGGAAGGATTTAAGCAAATATGTACGTACTTATTTTATTTCGCCTACCGGGAAACGAGCGTTGTTTGATACCCGTGGTGAAATTTTTACCGTGCCTGCAGAAAATGGAATTACCCAGAATATTTCGAATACATCTAATGCTTCGGAGCAATCACCAAATTGGTCACCTGATGGGAAGAATATCTGTTATTTCTCGGATGCTACTGGGGAGTATCAATTAATGATGCGTCTTGCCGATGGAACTGGAGATCCAATGGCTTTAACCAAGAATTTAAAAGGTTACCATTTCAATACCCTATGGTCGCCAGATAGTAAAAAAATTGCATTTAATCATTTTGATGGTTCTGCTTATTATTTGGATGTAGATAGTAAAAAAATAACGAAGGTAGATGTTAGTGTAATGAACGATATCACCGATTTTAAATGGTCAAGTGATAGTAAGTACTTAACGTATTCGAAGGTATTCGATAGCCAGAATTCAGTGATTGTAATTTACAGTGTAAAGGACGGCTCAAGACACAAGGTAACGAGTCAGTTTTATAGCTGTTCCAACCCTGTTTTTTCTAGAGATGGAAAGTATTTATTCTATACTTCTAATAGAAATTTTAGGCCAACCTATAGCAATTTTGATGGTACCTGGGTGTACAACAAATCTGTGGTGTTAATGGCTACTACTCTTTCTAAAGATGAAAAATCGATCTTGAGTCCTTCTAATGATGTGGAAGAGGTGAAAGAAGAGGAGTCGGAAGATAAAAAGGATGGTAAAAAAAGCGATAAAGACGCGAAAGATAAAGATGCCAAAGATGAAGATCCTGAACGAGTGATGGATTATGAAGGAATGGAATTACGTTCGGTGAAGCTTCCTGTATCCGCAGGTCAGTATGGAAACTTAACCGTTTCGGATGGCAAATTGGTCTATGGTTCATTTGGAGATGGTGGTCCATCCATTAAAATGTGGGAAATGGAAGGCCAAGAGGAAAGTACAATTGTGGATGGTGCTTTTGGTTTTGAGCTTTCTGCGGATGGTAAAAAATTGATGTATGGTTCGGGAACAGGGTACGCAATTATTGACGTTAGTCCAGGTGCTAAGCCGGGCGATGGTTCAGTGAATATGAAAGATGTTCGGGCTAAAATTGATCCGGTACAAGAATGGAATCAAATATTTAATGAAGCCTGGAGATTGGAACGTGATTTTTTCTACGATGTCAATATGCATGGGGTAGATTGGGCAGAAGTGAAACAACGATACGGTAAATTGATGCCTTATTGCAGTAGCCGAAGTGATCTCAACTATATCATTGGTGAAATGATTGGCGAATTGAATGTGGGACATGCCTACGTAGGAGGTGGAGATATGCCAAGAGCCCAAAGAATTGGAGTAGGAATGTTAGGTGCCGATTTAACCAGCGATGGTAAAAACGCCATTCGTATTGATAAAATTTACCAAGGTGCACCTTGGGATGTGGTAGTTCGTTCCCCATTAAATGGCCCTGGAGTGAATGTAAAAGAAGGCGAATACATTATTGCCGTAAATCATCAACCCGTTGATGGAACACAAAGCGCCTATGCATCGTTTCAAAATATGAACAGAAAAGTAGTGGTGTTAACGGTTGCTTCGAGTGCAAACGGAAGTGATTCTCGTGATGTAGAGATTAAGTTAATGAGCAACGAAGCTAGACTAAGAAACTTAGCTTGGATTGAAGAAAATAGACAGAAAGTATTGAAAGCGACTAATGGTCGTTGTGGGTATATTTATGTGCCAAATACGGGAGTTCAAGGCCAAAACGAATTGTTTAGAATGTACCAAGGTCAGTTTACCATGGACGCTTTAATAATTGATGAGCGTTGGAATAGTGGAGGCCAAATTCCAGATCGTTTTGTGGAATTATTGAATCGCCCCATCCGGAGTCACTTTTCACGAAGAGCTAAAAACCCCATGACTATTCCGTTTAACGGTATGGATGGCCCAAAAGTGATGTTAGCCAATCAATGGGCTGGTTCTGGTGGTGATATGTTCCCATACATCTTTAAACAAGAAAAAGTAGGACCCGTAGTTGGTAAAAGAACCTGGGGAGGACTTGTTGGAATCAGCGGTATTCCTCCATTGGTTGATAATGGATTTTTAACTTCTCCGAATTTTGCATTCTTCAACCTGAATGGGGAATGGGATGTAGAAGGAATAGGGGTAAGTCCAGATTATGAAGTAGATGCTACTGCAGAGGATATGTACAAGGGTATGGATGCCCAATTGAAAAAAGCCATTGAATTAATTAACGAAGGGTTGAAAAATAACCCGCCACCAAAAGTGGTGGTTCCTGCCTTTCCAGATAAAACCGGAATAGGAAATCAATAATAAGATTTCATTAAGCAATATAAAGGGCGGCCAGTAGGTCGCTCTTTTTTTGTGACCAATCGGCCCAATTTCTGTAGAGAGAAGCTTAATGATCTAATTTTTTTCCATATTAATTTGGGGGAGGGTTGTAACCTGATTGTACAAATTTGAAAGAGTATCAAAAGTCCAATTCCCCCTTGGCGAAGCCAAATTGTCCATTTTTCCATATTATTTTTTTGAATAGTCGTAACCTGATTGTACAAATTTGAAAGAGTATCAAAAGTCTAATTCCCCCTTGGTGGAGCCAAATTGTGTAACAATTTAAAGAGCTGCTTCGGTAGAAACAGTGGAGAGAAGAATGAACGACAGGGGGATTGCTTATGGATTTTCTAATTCTTTAATTTTGTTTTCAATTACCGCCACCACATGATCTAATCGTTTCTTAACCTCCGCTTCGGTAAATCGTAAAACTAAGTATCCCATTTTGTTTAGTTCTTCCTCCCTAATTCGATCTTGTGGTTCTTTAAATTGATGAGAATACCCATCAATTTCAATAATCAGTTTGAGTTTCCTACAAATGAAATCAACAATGATCCCATGGTTGTTTACAGTCATAGGGAATTGTCGATTAAATTGAAGGTCGAATTTTATTTTACCTCTTAAAACCCGTTTCCATAAAATGATTTCTCCTAAAGTAGAATCGTTCCGTAGTTCTGTAGCGAAATCTTTTAAGTGATTGTTATAGTGACTCTTGGGCTTTGGAGGTTTCATCTATCAAATATATGGATTTGCGTGGTCAATCCCCCAAATCTCCCTCCGGTCGATCACCCCCTTCGCCAAGGGGGAACCCAAAGCATCCATTTTTCTCCTATTAACTTTTAGGAGAGTCGTAACCTGATGGTACAAATTTGAAAGAGTATCAAAAGTCTAATTCCCCCTTGATGGAGCCAAATTGTGTAACAATTTAAAGAGCTGCTTCGGTAGAAACAGTGGAGAGAAGAATGAGCGCCAGGGGGATTGGCTACGGGGATTGATCTAATACGCCCCTTTACCCAGTAAATGATTCACTCCTTTGGGAATAGGATTTCCAGATGCTCTCCTGAAAGACACAATTTGCCCGGTGTGGTACATGAAATCGGAAAGAGGACCATTTATCAAATTCCATAAAGGAAAGCTAAAATCTTTATCTTTTGTTCGAATGAGAATTTGAATCGTTTCGAGATCTTCTGGTGCTTTTTTTCGAGCTTCAGCGCTTGCTAATTCTAAATTGGAAAGAGAAAGTTGGCGTAGTTCAGAAAACGCAGTTCCCTTCATTTCTTGGTTGAAAGTTCGGTGACTCTCCTTGCCCAATAAGGCGTTTTTTATCAATTCTGTCAGCCAAAGCATATGTTCTATAGTTTCTAAACTACTCATGCTCGATTCGCAAGGTTTGTGGTCCAAATCTTCCGAGGTTAGTTTTTCGGTGGCCCAGTAATAACGGAATGTTAAACCGTTAATAAATCGGCTAATAATATTGCCAGAAGTGTAGCTAGATGGTGGTTCTTGGATATTGGAATAGTTCATTTGGATAATTCTTGATATACTCTCAAAGATAGCTATTCCTTCCGGTCCATTTAGTGATACAAACCCACCAAAAACCAAATTTTGGATTCCTCTTGTAGATCCGTGTATCCTTGATGAGGTGCGCCACCTGCTCTTCCACTCCCATAGCTAGCCCTATTTGAACTGGCTCCTTGTTGCGGCATTCCCCCGGTAGGTCGTCCTGCATTGCTACGATCGACAGCCTCGTTTTCTAAAGGCGATTGTACCGGAAGGTCAAAACTGCCCGTAACGATTCCAATAGAGAGATTAAAAAGATCGGCTCGGCCATTGGGCGAGATTTCTGTAAACGGAATAATTAAGTCGTATACCAATTCTTTGGTTTCATTGGTGGTTATGGATAATTGAATGTTCGATTTCGGGTTCAAAGTGGTGAAACTTTCTTTCTTTTCAAAATGAATAAATTCAGCTGCGATGGAGGTCGAGTGGATTAAACTTTTTAAGTCTAGACTTGTAGATCCTCCGGGCCCATTGGTTTGGAAATGTTGAAAGTCTTGAGAAGAACCTATGGGGTAATTTATATACACACTTTTCTTTTTCTTTCCGTTTTTATCAAAATACACTTTGAGTCCAGATCGTAATATTTTGGCAATGGTAGCCGGGTGATTGGTTTTTAAATTGAGATGTAAATTATTGTCATCGTTCGATACGCAGTATCGGATTTGACTATCCGAATCATAATGCTTGGAGGTAGTGGTGTCAATAAATTTTTCGGAAATGCTATTTATCGTGACTAAGGGTACACAAGCGGTAAATAGTAAAGAAATAAAGATAGCCAGTTGGGGGAGACGCCAGTTCATTTTAGTTGTGTTTTTCTGCGCCAAAGAAAAACGAAGATGGTGGGCTGGACATAAAATTTTGCAATTTTTAGGGTTTTTGTATTATCTTAAAATTATGTTAATTTTTGAAACATCTATTTTCATTCATCCGTAAAATGGGTTGGCTTTCCCTATTGGACGGCTAGCTCTCCGTCCTGTTTTCCTGGACTGTGCTCTAACCAAAATCAATAACTATGAATTTAAAACCTTCCAATGCATTTATTGCTGCCTCATGGATCTCCTTAATGACAGGTATGACCGGGTATTTTATTGGCCTCTGGCGATCCGAAATGTGGCTGAGCGAAAAAGGCTATTACTTTACGGTAATAATGTTTTCCTTGTTTTCAGTAGTTTCGGTGCAAAAAGCGGTGCGCGATCGTTTAGAAAACGTTCCGGTAACCGATGTATATTACGGAATTAGTTGGTTCTGTACCATTCTATCCATTGTGCTTTTAGTTATAGGATTGTGGAATGCCGAATTGTTACCGAGTGAAAAAGGATTCTATGCTTTCTCATTCTTACTAGCCATTTTTGGGGCTGTAGCCGTTCAGAAAAATACGCGGGATTTATTAATTTTTGATAAATTCGATAAGCCTAATGAACATGAAACAAACGAACTGTAGGTAGTTGATTAATCAATACTCCTGTTCCATTATTTTGAGATCGTGTGGGAGTATTGGTTTTTGCCATAACAAAAAGAAAATTACCTTTAGCCCTTTTTGAAAACGACTGTTATGCAACAAGAAACCATGTTCGGACATCCTAAGGGATTATTTGTTTTATTCTTTACCGAGATGTGGGAACGCTTTTCCTTTTATGGGATGCGTGCCATTTTGGTGTTATACCTAACGGCTTTAACTACCGATGAAATAAATCCTGGTTTGGGTTGGACTAGTACCGAAGCTTTAGCGCTTTACGGATGGTACGGAATGTTTGTGTATTTCATGGGAATCTTTGGTGGGGCTATAGCCGATAAGTGGCTCGGTCAGAAAAAGGCAGTTATTGTTGGAGGAGTTCTTATCATATTGGGACAGTTTGCCTTGACAATACATAACATGACCATGTTTTATGCTGGATTGGTGTTATTGGTCTGTGGGGTGGGTTTATTGAAACCTAATATTAGTACCATGGTTGGTGGGCTCTATCCAAAAGGAGATGGGAGACGAGATGCTGGATTTACATTATTCTATATAGGAATCAATATTGGAGCATTAGCTGCGCCATTATTAGTAGGGTATTTTGGGGAACAAGTTAATTGGCATTTAGGATTTTCATTAGCAGGGTTTGGAATGATTGTAGGTCAAATCGTATTTGTTTTCGGAGGAAAGCATTTGAAGGATGTTGGGAATCTATTGAAACACTCAGAAACCGAAGCACATTTAGCCACACAGCCATTAACTAAAATAGAAAAAGATCGTGTTATTGTTTTATTACTTTCATTTTTGATCGTCATTGTGTTTTGGGCAGCATATGAACAAGCAGGAGGCTTAATGAGCTTATATGCACGTGATAGTGTGGATAGAATGGTTTGGGGTTTTGAAGTTCCAACGAGTTGGTTTCAATCATTGCATGCATTTTATGTTGTTCTTATAGGAGTTACAGTGGCGGGGTTGTGGTTGAAATGGGGTAATATGGGTAAAGAATCATCGGCTATTTTTAAAATGGCAGTAGGGATGATTATTATGAGTATTAGTTTTTTAGCATTAATGGGGGCGTTATATGACGCTTCGATAAACGTGTTAGGAAAAGCACCTATTTATTGGTTATTGTTTTCTTATTTATTGCACGTAATTGCCGAGTTGAGTATTTCTCCGGTTGCCTTGTCTTTTATTACAAAATTGGCTCCTACTAAATACGCCAGTTTAATGATGGGCGCTTATTTTGCTATTGTGGGAATTGGGAATAAGGCCGCTGGTTTATTAGGTGAGGCAGCTCAAAAGGCCGGTGAAATGGCCATTTTTGCCATTATAGCAATAGCTTGTTTATTAGTAGGCATTTTGCTTTTCTTTTTGGTGAAAAAATTAAAAGCGTTAACGCATGGAGCCGAAGAAATAACGATGGTATAACGGACCAAATGCTAGGAACCGCAAGGCTTGGTTTTTCTTCTGGATCAAACCCGTGTAATAGCTCATTGTCTATTATCCTCCTGGAGGTAATGGGAGCCATTGAAGGAGTTTCGGTTTGTTGGTTTTCTGAACAAATGTAGCATCGTTGCAAGGAAGCAATGTGCTTACGCGTGATTTGGAGGCTTTGCATTCGGAGGCATAGTTAATATGGAAGGCTCCTTGTATTTTATTCGGAGGGAGGTCTTTGTTAATTTTGTTCGTTAAAGTCGCGCTCAAATCAATTTCTGTTACGATACCAAAACCTGTACTTTTAAACTTTCGGTAATGG
Source organism: uncultured Flavobacteriales bacterium (assembly GCA_913062955.1). GTDB lineage: Bacteria > Bacteroidota > Bacteroidia > Flavobacteriales_G > Salibacteraceae > CAJXZP01. The sequence goes on from CAJXZP010000080.1 coordinate 10,055, forward strand.
TAGAAACATTACATCCAATTCTATACATAAAGTTTTGGATAGGGTATAGTTCGTGGTTTTTAATCTTTAGAAGCTAAATTGTTATGCCGTAATTTTATGTCGCTATTTGGAATACCGTATAAAACGAAGCTTAGAATGATCCACTGAGGGATCAACTATTTCCTTTCGATTAGCATGCGTTTTACAAGTGTTGTTAAATATATTAACAATTGTAAGGAGTTCTACAGTATTAGTGCCTTTAAATGGTTTAATCTTGTATTTTTGGTTTTTCAAAATCTAAGAAATGACACATTTACAAGCCGGAGATAAGGCGCCAGACTTTAAAGGGTTGAACCAGAAAGGAGAAGAAGTAAGCTTAGTTGATTTCCAAGGTAAGAAAGAGATCTTATTCTTCTATCCAAAAGATATGACACCGGGATGTACCGCTCAAGCGTGTAACCTGGGAGAAAATTATTCGGACCTTATCAGTAAAGGATTTGAAGTCATCGGAGTTTCTGCCGATAGTATAACCCGTCACCAAAAATTCACGGATAAATACGAACTACCTTTTACCTTATTGGCCGATGAGTCCAAAGAGATCATTCAAGCTTATGGGGTGTGGGGTCCAAAGAAATTAGCCGGTCGCGAATATGAAGGTATCCATAGAGTGACGTTTGTAATAGATGAAAATGGGGTAATAGAACATATTATTCTAAAGGTGAAAACCAAAACACATACGGCACAAATTTTAGCGGAATTAGGAATGTAAGTTCCAAAAAAGATAAAATAAATTCAAGAAAAATTTTAACCTCAAATACATTACGGTCTGCAGCAATACGTTTGCAGAGTAATTAGTTAAAACATAGAAATTATGGCAAAAGATACGGGCAACGAAAAGAGCAAAGCATTACAACTTACCTTAGATAAATTAGAGAAAAGCTATGGTAAAGGAGCGGTTATGAAATTGGGAGATTCAGCTATCGAAAAAGTAGAAATAATTCCAACAGGGTCTATTACTTTGGATATGGCTTTGGGTGTGAATGGTATTCCAAAAGGAAGAATCATTGAGATTTATGGCCCAGAATCATCCGGTAAAACCACATTGGCTATCCATATGATGGCGCAAGCTCAAAAGCAAGGTGGTACCGCTGTAATGATTGATGCAGAGCATGCATTTGATCGTTTTTATGCCGAGTCCTTAGGGGTAGATGTTCAAAACCTTTTAATTGCCCAACCCGATAACGGAGAGCAAGCTTTAGAAATTGCCGATAACTTAATTCGTTCGGGTGCGGTGGATATTGTGGTCATCGATTCTGTCGCTGCATTAACACCAAAAGCAGAGATTGAAGGTGAGATGGGGGATAGTAAAATGGGGCTTCATGCACGTTTAATGTCGCAAGCCTTAAGAAAATTAACAGGGACCATTAGTAAAACAAATTGTACGGTAATTTTCATTAACCAATTACGTGAAAAAATTGGGGTGATGTTCGGTAACCCCGAAACCACTACTGGGGGTAACGCATTGAAATTTTACGCTTCCATCCGTTTAGATATTCGTAGAATTGGTCAAATCAAATCGGGGGACACTGTAATAGGTAACCATACCCGTGTAAAAGTAGTGAAGAACAAGGTGGCACCTCCATTTACGAAAGCGGAGTTTGATATTATGTACGGAAAAGGTATTTCTAGATCTGGTGAATTGCTGGATTTAGGCGTAGAAATGGAAGTCGTTAAAAAGAGTGGTTCTTGGTTTAGTTACGGGGATACCAAATTGGGTCAAGGTAGAGATGCTGTGAAGCAATTGCTAGAAGATAATCCGGAATTATCGGAAGAAATTGAAGTAAAAGTAAGAGCGGCTATTAGCAGTAAATAAACGCTTTAGGGATTGCCAAAATCATATATGTAGGATAACTTTTGAAGAGAGTTATTTTACACCTAATTTCGAGCCCCGATTCTACGTATGTATTATCGGGGCTTAATTATTTATAGAATGAAGAAATTATTGTTTATCGCTGTCGTGTTTTTGGTCACTGTAGCGTGTGAGGAAACTCAAAAAAAGGATGTTGTTGAAGTAGCAGAAACGCCTACAGAATTTTCTGATTCCTTAGGTTGGATCAATACACAGATTATTGGGAATCCAAGCGACCCTGATTTATACATGCTTAAAGCAGCGTTTTTACTACGTCAAGGTGATTTGACGCAAGCCTTAGAACAAGCCGATAAAGCTATAAGTCTAGATTCTACCCAAATTTCTTTTTTGGTCTTTAAAGGCGATGCCCAATACGATGGTAAGGATATTATTGGGGCCAAAGAAAGTTATTTGAAGGTCTTAGAATTGGACGAAAAAAACATCCATGCCAACATGAAAATGGGTTGGGTCAGTTTAATTGCCGGATTGCATGAGGAGAGTTTTGTTTATTGTAATACGGTATTGAGAGAGAATCAATACTTACCCGAACCTTATTATTTAAAAGGATTATGTTACAAAGAATTGGTGAATTTTAAATTTGCAGTTTCCAATTTTCGTACCGCAACCGAACAGGATAACGACTATATTGAAGCATGGTTGCAATTGGGATACATGTATGACGCTGCAGATGATACCCTGGCCGGTGCCTTTTTTGAAAATGCCCTACGTATCGACTCCAATAATAAAGACGCGTTATACGCCTTTGGAATGCATTTACAGAATTGGGGATTAACCGAAGAAGCTATCACACAATACCAGCACCTAATTCGTGTAGATGATGATTACCATGATGCCTTTTTTAATATTGGATATGTGTATTTGGAACAAGTCCAAAACTATGATAGCGCTATAAAATATTACAATAAAGTGGTCGCTCTGAATCCATTTAATTACAAAGGTTATTACAATAGAGGATTGGCCTTTGAGCGTAATAATAACATGGTGATGGCACGTACAGATTTTGAAAAAGCCTTAGAGTTAAAAGCTGATTATACTCCTGCAGCCGAAGCCATGAATCGGATCAACTAGATCCCCAAAAAGAAATTGTCAGTTGCCAATTAAAAAATAGAAACCAGTTGTCATTTTATAGCTTTTCAATTCACAAATGAGCGAAGCGTAAAGAAGAATTAGGTTAGGCGTAGCATCTTGCTACGTCTTGCATTAACCAGGCTTGTCCTGAATTACATGAATTAATAAGGAATACGTTGCCCCAAAAAAATACCATCAGGTATGCCCTGATGGTATTCTAATTTTTATTTTAAAAAAGAGGCGTAGGATTTTCTAATCCTTCACCCAGGTTAATCTAATTAACCCATCCTTCTACATCTTCCAATTGCAATGCAGGGATTTCTAGTTTATTTTTTTTACGTAAACCGTTTAATTGCTGGTGCAATTTAGTGGCTTTGGTTTCTTTGAATTCATCGACCGTTTTAAACCCTAATTCAAGTACTTGTTTGGCCCAATCTTCCGAAATTCCTAATTCCATAAAATCATCCACTTTTGGTAGGATAATTTTACGTTCAGGTTTCATTTGAGGAAATAGCAATACTTCCTGAATAGAGGTTTGGTTGGTCAATAACATCGTTAAACGATCAATTCCGATCCCCATCCCCGATGTAGGTGGCATTCCATATTCTAGCGCTCTAATGAAATCATCATCAATAAACATGGCTTCATCATCTCCTTTGGCGCTCAATGAAAGTTGAGATTCAAAACGCTCACGCTGATCAATGGGATCATTTAATTCCGTGTATGCATTGGCGATCTCCTTTCCATTAATCATGAGTTCAAATCGCTCCGTTAACTCCGGGTTATCTCGGTGTTTTTTACATAATGGCGACATCTCAATAGGGTAATCGGTAATGAACGTAGGTTGAATAAAGTTTGCCTCACATTTCTCTCCGAAAATTTCATCAATCAATTTCCCTTTACCCATGGTTTCATTTACCTCAATACCCAAGTCTTTGGCTACGCTGTAAATTTCCTTTTCAGACATTCCATTAAGGTCATATCCGGTATGGGCTTTAATAGCATCTAAAATTGGAATTTTTGGATACGGACCTGCAAAGTCAATATCCATTTCGCCTAATTTCACACGTGTTCCTCCGTTGTTGGTGGCTTTCGCTACATGCTCCAACATGTTTTCGGTGAACTTCATCATCCAGTGGTAATCTTTGTACGCTACATAGATTTCCATGACGGTAAACTCTGGGTTATGGGTTCTGTCCATCCCTTCGTTACGGAAATCTTTAGCAAACTCGTACACACCGTCAAATCCACCGACTATCAATCTCTTTAAGTAAAGCTCATTCGCAACACGTAAATACAATGGAATGTTAAGCGCATTGTGATGAGTCACAAACGGACGTGCGGCTGCCCCACCTGGAATTGGTTGTAAAATGGGTGTTTCTACTTCTAAATAATCTTTAGCGTTAAAGAAATCACGCATGGCGGTCATAATCTTTGTCCGCGTAATGAATGTTTTCTTTACCTCATCGTTTACAATTAAATCCACATAACGCTGACGGTATCGTTGTTCCGGATCTGTAAAAGCATCATGAACGGTTCCATCGGCATCTGTTTTTACAATAGGCAACGGACGTAAAGATTTACTTAATACAGAAAAGCTCGTAACATGAATACTAATTTCACCTACTTGGGTACGAAAAGCATATCCTTTTACGCCAATGAAATCACCGATATCTAATAGTTTCTTGAAAACGACATTGTACATGGTTTTATCATCCGTAGTACAAATTACATCTCTGTTGAAATAGAGTTGAATTCTGCCTTGCTTATCCTTAAGTTCTGCAAACGAAGCCTTACCCATTATCCGTTTGG
>CAJXZP010000081.1 GCA_913062955.1 uncultured Flavobacteriales bacterium
TATAGAGTTCGGTTAAATCCCCGGAAAATATAATGGCAATAATGGCTATGGTTAAGTTGACTCTATAATTGAATTTGTTCAATATAAAAATTACGGATCCTAACAAAAGGGCTACCTCCACCAAAATAACCACTTTGGTAATTAAATCGTAATACAATTTTAGTTGATCACCGACCCAAAGAAATACAGCTACGTTTAGATATAAAAGAATAAATGCCAAAATATACGCAGTCCATTCTGGAGGGGTGTCTATATAATCCTCATTCAATATCATGGAAACTGTGTTGGCGTGAACGGTAACTCCATACATATCAGGGTAGGCTCTTCCAGCAGATTCTAGATTCATGGGGGTAAAGAAAGTATCTTCTAAAGAAGGTTCTCCCATAAAACGTCTACCCATAAACCCCATAATGACAATTTTATCTTTGAGGAAAGAAAAATCCAATTCTTCGTTAAGGAGGTCTGGATAATCGATCGTGTAAAATTTGGAGTAATTCCCTCGCCAATTAATAGATTCCCGTTCATTGCCTCTTTTCAATAATATCTCTACGGCCTTTGGATTAAATATTTGAGCCAAGCGAACAGGGAAGGATAGTTGGGTGGAGTCTTGAAAACAAAACTGGGGTGTAAACTGACGGATAGTACGAAAACTTTCGTTGTCAGTGATTACATCTGCAAAACCAGTGGTTGAAAATTGGTTGAATTGTGGGTGCGAAGTGGATAGGGAGTCAAAACACGAGAAATCACTATTGGGTTTCTCCAAATCACTCACCATAACCAAGTTCTTTACTTGGGATAAAGACATGATTAATTGAATGTCCTCTGAGAATTCTTTTTTATTCCGAAAAAATGCATCAATCCCGATTACTAAAGGGTGGTATTGATTCATAATTTCTATTTGCTTTCCAATTTCTGAACGACTTAAATGACCGATATTAATTAATACAATGTTTGTATCGATTTTTGGGTTGGAACGGAGTTGACTATATACTAAATCGGTCAATTCGAAATCTCGTAGAGCATTACCAATAGGATCCAGTAATTTGGATTCAAACTGTATAGGGATTTTCGATAAAAGGCCTAGAAATATGAAAATGAAAATGGTGCAAATGAGTACGCTTTTTCGTGTAAGTAATTTCATATACTGGTCGTTTTGGTATTCAAAAATAGAATATAATTTCAAGTCATATTTCGAGGCTTTTAAATTTATTTTCTTTAAGTTTGTAAGTACTTCAATATTGATTTTCCGAAACAAAACGATTACCATGAAAAAGCTAGCACTATTTATGTTCGCTGCCGGGATGACCTTTGCGAGCTATGCCCAAGAGGTTATTTTTAAAACATTAGCAGCTAAAGGGACTTGTATGGTTCAGAGGGGAGCCAACCCGGATGAATACACTCCCATTTCTACCGGGTTGCAAATTTACCTAGAGGATAAGATTATTATTACCGGCTCTTCCAGTTATGTGGGGTTGGTAAGTATGGATGGGAAAGCCTTAGAATTAAAAAAAGGAGGCGTTTACTATGTCAAGGATTTATCAAAATCTTTAACGAGTGGAGGTAGTTCTATGGCCGAAAAATATTTGAGTTTGTTGGTAGAGGATATGATCAAGGTTTCCGATAATACCGCAAGAAATATGAAATACACGGGGTCGGTAGAAAGGTCTATTGAGAATAATGAGATTGTAATATTCTTACCTGAAACCACAAAAATTGCAGGTACAATTGGAGAGGTTCAATGGTTTCCAAAATCAACAGTAGCTTCCTATAATATTACAATTGTAGATTTATATGAAGAATCCGTTTTTAGCGAATCTACTTCTAGTCAGAATATCTCTATTGATTTTGCAACCCTCGGGATGAATCCTGGTCAAATTTATAAAATGAAGGTAGCTAATGCTGTAAATGAAGAAATTAACTCTGGTTTCATTTCGTTGCAAGTGCCAACTAGATCTGAAATGGCGAAGTATGAATCGGAATTAAGTGTATTAAAAAGTGAAGTCCCTGAAAACTCTGCAATCGGTGATATGGTAATTGCCACTTATTTTGAAGAGCAAGAACTATTCTTGAATGCGATTCCGTTTTATGAAAGTGCCATTGAAAAAGAACCCAACATTGTGGAATTTCAAAATGCCTACAATATGTTCTTATTCAAAATTGGTTTAGAGACCGTTAAAGAAACCAAATAACATATTTAGGTGATCGTTAAAAAGCCTCTCCTTTTGGAGGGGCTTTTCTATGCCTGTATTTTTGGTGTAAAGATTCCAATCCTTTTATTAGGCTAGCTTGAATCCTTCCAGTACTACACATAAAATGAAATAAAGAGAGTGTATTTTCATTTGGAATTAGACCCTTCGGAGTGTAGGTCTAGGAATGAAATGTCTAATGGAAATGTTAGATTCCATTAGACATTACCATATGGAAGGTTTGGAGGGAATTAATCCAGGCCTACCATAATAAATGATCCCCAATAAATAGGATCCTTATATTCTTCTAAAATGGCTTTTTTAGCATTATTAAATGCCGACCTTTTATCTCCAGTTTTGATCCATTCGGTATAGAAAAGAGTCACCAATTTCTGTGTTACTGCATCGTCCACCTTAAATAAGGTCATCACTACATTTTGAGCACCTGCGACTAAGAAAGACCGCTGTAACCCATAAACCCCTTCACCAGACTTAACTTCTCCACGACCCGTTTCGCAAGCACTTAGAAATACAATTTCTGTATGGTCCAAGTTCAGATTCATCGCTTCAAAAGCGGTAAGAACGCCATCGTTTTGATTGAATTTATATACGTTTTCAGTCGCCAATAAAGGACCAGCACCTGTAAATAATAATCCGGATCGTAATAACGGATTACTTTTTTGTTTCTGTTCCATACCCACCAATGCCGTTTCATGTGTGGAGGTTTCATCCGCCATAAAGAATCCATGAGTTGCAATGTGTAATATTCGAGGACTTTCTACTTGTTTAAGTTCCGTCTCAGTAGCTTCCTTGCCAATATATTTTAAGGTTACCCAATTATTGCTTACCAAAAAACTATCTAATAAATTTACTTCTAGCTCGGCTCCCGGAAGTGCATCTAACGGAGTGATAGTATTGGAGAATTCCCCTATCCTATTTTCATCTTCAAATTCTGGGTTTCCGAACATAACAGCAGTTGTGTTGGTGTACACGGTTTGCCCTTTTTTACTTTGCTCAACAATATCTCTGGTGTTGGAAATAAAGTAAAAGGTATATTTATCAATGAGGAATTCTCCTTCAAACGTTTTAAAGGTTTCCGGGTTTAATTGATTGTAAACGCCATCACCCGAAAAGTAGATTCTCTTTTTACCTCTTAATTTGGAATCAAAGTACTCCCAGTAATTTATGTATGATTTTTTGTCTGTTGTTTTTTGCTTTATGGCATTTTGGTAATAACTAAAATATTTAGATTCTAAATCATTTCCATTTGGAAGAACAACCATTTCTGGTTGATCTTTGGTTTCCTTACTTATAAATAGGCCTACATAAATTACGGAATCTGTAAATTCAGTATCAAAGTAGTTAAATCGGATGATTTCCATTCCTACTTCATCAGGAGTCAATTTGTTTTTTACCATGACCCAATTAATAGCGCGACTTTCATAATTTTGAGAAAAGCCCTCAGCACTTTCGCTCAGCCCTTTTTCGAGAGAGTTAATTTCACTTTTTAATTCAGATATGTTGATGTTCAATGAATCTAAATGTTCTTGATTCATGCCTTGAGCCTTTAATAAAAGATCCTTTTTATTCAACCAAGTTTGGTACTCCTTTACCATTTCCTGGGAACCATAAGTCATAATCCTTTCCTTTAGTTTTACGGAAGAGTTTAAAAGGATAGCTTTTGTTGCTAATCGGTTATTATAAACATCGCCAATAATTCCCTTGTCTTCTTTATAGAAATTTAAAGCAAGAGAATTGAACAATTCAAAATCACCTTGAATACTTGCCCAATAGTTAGATTTTTCCGATTCCGAAAGAGATGGGAAATAGTTGTTTATATAGAATAAATACATTTTGGTAGATTTCCTTAAATTAATAGCAGCATTCTTGTAATCCTTTTGGGCATAAAAAGTTCGGCCTTTTTTACTTAAAGTAGAAACATATTTGGGATGCGATTCACTGAATATTTTTTTGTAGATACCTAAAGCTCTATCGTAAAAACGATGCGCATTCACATATCCTTTCTTTTTATAATATAGGGTGGCAATGTTTACCTGGTTATCTGCTGTTTTGTAATGATTATCACCATAAGTAGAACTATAAATCAAATTGGCCGCTTGCAATTGAATTAACGCTTGGTCAAAGTTTCCTTCTCGTATATATACCAAGGCTTTTAATTCCGTGACTTCAGCAATCATGGGATGATGGTCATTTACATTTGTTGTAATAATATCATTCGCACGATTTAGATTATCCATTAAGCTCTGAATAGAAGCATCCGTTTCTAATTGTAATTTGGTTTTCCAAAGTAATAGATCAGCTAATTTCAAGTATCCGGGTCCGAATTTTGCCTCATATGCTTTTATGACTGAGTTGTAAACAGTTAAAGAGCGCTTGTTATCGCCCATTTTAAAATAAACTTCCCCCAATAGTATCTTTCGTTCAAGATAACGAAGAGAATTGTCTCCATAGGTAGCATAACTAATGGCTACGGATTTATTGATCATTTTTTCTGATTCAATAAGTTTCCCTTGAACTAAATATAATTGGCCTAAAAGTGCATATGTATTAATCAGGTCCGGACTGTCAGGACCAAGTTTATTTTGTTTTAGGGCAACAGCTTCTAGTAAAATAGCTTCTGCTTTATCATATTTACCGACTTCCAAATACAAGTCAGCCAAACCTTCTTTCATATTGACAGGTAACATTTCATTGATGACAGAAAACTTTTTAGCATTCTGATAGGCATCATTGAGGTTTTTTTGAGAATTATTGAAATCACCATTAATGGCATCTAATTCACCTATGGCCTGTTGGGTATAAATATAGTTTTGTGTTTTGGTTTTCTTTTCTGTTTTATAGGCCGTCATGGCTTTTAATAAATTGTCTTCAGCAGAGGGGTAATCGCCCATATCAATTTGAACTGAGGCCATACGTTGGAGTACTAAGGCATATTCTTCGGTGAGTTCACCGTGCTTTACTTTGTTTATTTCTGCAAGTTGTTCGTATTGCGCTATCGCTTTTTTGAATTCGTCCTTTTTGGAGTTAATAGAAGCGTAATCGTTCAAAAATTTCCCGTAATAGGGGTGGTAGGGATGTAATTCTTTTTCTACAAACTCCGAGTAATACAATTTAAACAAGGAATCTGCGAGCATGTAATCGGGTGTGTAATTTAAATAGTAAGATCCAAGTTCTAAAACTGCGTTGTAATAAAAGGAACTAGAATCAGAATTGTTGTAATCCGCAATGGCAACAATTTTCAAATACGTTTGTTTCGCACCGTCATAATCATAAAGGCTGGTCTGCGCTTTTGCGAGGTCATATAGGAAATCTATTTGTCCGGCATCATTCGGTCCGTAGTATTCCGATATTTTCAGGGCCTGTTTGGACATTTGCTTCCCGTATATTTTATACTTACCCTTTGTTAAATATTCTACTTGGGTTAAGTATTCTCCCGTATAAATGTGGGCTGACTTCCTGTTGTAGTTATTTTGAACTTCCCGTTCATATTGTTTAATGGCTTTCCCATATTTATTATAATGTCCCAATTGCGCATCCGCTCGAATCTCATTTTCAAAAATGTCTAAATATCTTAAATTTGGAATAGCGTACCTTACGTTAGTAGCGTATTTTTTTCTGACATTTTTCAAGTCCAAAGCTGCTAAGGGATCTCCTTGTAATACTCTCAGTTTAGTATATCCATAACGGTTGTTGAGGTAACTGATATCCTTCTTTTTGACCGTTTTTAATAGCTGGGACTTATTCTTAACATAAATTGAATCGGCTGCGTCCAAATCACCTTGTCCTAAAGCAATATCTCCGCGCATCACCCTTAGGTCTCCCAACATACTCAGTCTATTGGAATAGTCCTTCTTTTTGAGTTTAACCATTTCTTCCTTTCCAGATTTTGGGTTCATCATTTGCTGCTTCCGAGTGGATAGCTTCTCCTGATAGGCGATGGTTGTATCAATGAATTCCTTGGCATTATTGTAACTCATCGTTTGTATATACAGGTGCATATATTCAATTCGAATTATTTGAGCCCAATATCCATCTGGATCACTTAATACATTTATGTGGTTTTGGGCCTTTTTGTAATGAATTTTTGCTTGTTCAAAATTCTGAAATCCAAATGCGGCAGTAGCCATAGCCAAATTCCCCATGATTTTAAACGAATCGGAGGCCGAAATTTCTGTAGTGTCCCATTTTTGAATCACCTGTATTAATAAGGTGTCGTTTCCCAATCGTAAACCAACGGCCGCATCATATTTATACGATAATGCTAAGGCGGGTAACCTGAATTCAATAAATTCAGACTTTTTGTCCATTTTACGGATCAGGCTATTAATTCCCGAAGAAGCCTTGAAATACTTTCCGTAGCGGTAATAAGATTCTAATTTATCGTATTCCTTAAACCAATCTTGATTGTTCTGTGCCCAGCCAAAAAGTGGTAAGAAAAATAGTAGTAGTAAAAATTTTTTCATGTTTAGGAATGGGTTTTTTCAATATCTATCTATAATCACGGTTCATGGTTAAGTTCAGTCCTACTCTTAAACTAGGATTAAAACTATTGTTGTAAAGCAGTGGGTCAAATATGTTGTCGGTCAATGCATGGATTTGTACCGGACCCAAATTTAAGGCAAAACCAACCCCTAAATTATTGAATTCTTCTTGATCATCAATAATCGCATAAGAGATCATATAATTAAGAAATCGTTTTACTCTTCCTTGGATACCAATTCGGAGTCTAGGTTCAAATTCATTTCGTGTAAATACCCCCTGTCCCAAAATGGTAACTTCTATTTTTGGGGTGAGGTAATAGGAATAGGAGGCTAAAACCTTTGTCGGGGTATAGGTTTCATAGGATAAATTTTCTTCTGAGGGGTCCACATTGGCAACAATACTGTCGTAAATTCCTATAAATGCGTTTGTGGAATCTCTTTCGAATATATCAATCCAATTTACGGTATTGAAATCAACAGGTATGTCTTCTGCAACATAGTTTTTTATGTTGTCCTTCCAGGTAATGGTGCCCATTAAGTCAATTACGCTGGCGGCTACTTTCATTTTTGAGTTGAGCTTATAATCAAAACCAAAATCTATAGCATACCCATAATTGGAATATCCGGTAACGGCTTTTAATGGATCCCTATAGACATCCGAATAGTCGGTCATTCCTGAAGTTTGCATATTGATATCAATGGACCCAGACAAGTCACTATCGGATCCGGGGTTTTCAATAATTATTCCGGAGGAGTTGGTACGTATATTACCAATTCCAGAAAGTAGTTTGAATCTAGCTCCAATGTTAAGGTTCTTAGTAACGCTTCGGGCACAACCAAATGAGAATTCTCTGACGTGGGTATATTGAATTTTCGTGTTTTGGATTTGATGAGATCCGTTAATTCCCTTGGTATTATATACTTCTGTAATTAGGGTGGCCATTTCTTTAGGGAATACGAATTCACCAGATATTCGATCATTACTGGCTAGGAAGAAATAATTTTTGTTGACCGAAAACCCTATGTGTATAGCCTCTATTGTACTTGAGGCATAAATTAAGTTTTCATCTTCTAAACTGTTAAGAAACTTGTCCACGTCAATTCGTAAAGTGCCAAACTCATCTACTTTGGCAACATTCTTTGTTACAAAATCGGATTTGCCAACTTGCGCATAGGTAGAACCGAATCCGGGAATGGAAACATTCACTCTACCCAATGGAATAAAGGATGGGTTTGCATATACAACTTGGGGTATGTGCCTCATGTTATATAGGCTCATAATGTTTTGAGCAACCAAAGAATTAGCGGTTGCTAATAGCATAGCAATAATCAGTCGTTTCATCAAAATATGGGGGTTTGTTAGATTGGAAAATTAAAGAAAATTATGGAATAAGTAACCATGTTACTGCTTGTAATCCTGTGTTGACTTGTGAAAATAGGTGTGCTAATTAATGGTGTAATTAAGAATATAACCATCTTTATCGGTCGTAATAATATTTAACCTACCATCATTGTTTAGGTCGGATATGGTAAAGGGAGAAGCTCCTTTTAAGGGGAAGGGATGAATAGTTTCGCCCCATTTATCTTGTAACATGATTTTATTGGCATTAAAAGAAACCAATCCAAAATAGGGGCCGTTTCTAAACGAGTATACATAGGGTTTATAGCTAATAGATTTGCGTATACTGAAATTGAATACTTGTTGTCCGTCTTGTGTATATGCAGTTAATTTATTCTTCGAAAATACTAATAACTCATTTCTGTGGTCTCCGTCTATGCTATTAAAATCAAAATGCTCAATGGAATCTTTTAATATAGAAAATGACACGTCTTTTTGATCATCCAATGAAATTCTCACAAAATCTTGATGTTCCGTAAGAGCAAAAAGGTAACTGGTATTAAGATGTGAGCCGGGTTCAATATATAATTCTCCTTTTATTGGATGATTAAATTTAGACTTAAACTGGAGTCTAATTTCTCCTCTTCGGTTTAAAGCAATGATTTCTCCTTGGGAGTAAACTGCAATAAGGTAGTCCCTTTCTTTTATTCGAATAAATTTTAAGGGTTGATTTATCACATTCCCGTTGGATGTATAATTCCATCCTTTTGTTGATTTGCCTCGAATAGAATAATTGAGAATTTCCCCATCAATGGTTGGTACCAGAATTCGATAGGTCTGATTATTATCGTAATCGGCTACCAAAATACTAGCAGAGGCCTTTCTTGGTAATTGAATAGGGAAGTTGGAAACATCATGGCCGTTTCGATCTATTAAATAAATTTTTTCTGCCGTGTTAAAGATAATTTGAAGCTTGTTATTTTTATACATGTCAATTTGTTCTACGTCCGACATAATGGACGCGGATAGTTTTCTGTTCCATAATATCTTCCCCTTGTTATCAATCAAATAAATGGTGTTGGAGGTGTCTTGGATAAAAATCTCTTTCCCTTGGGTATAGTGGTTTTTTAGTATGACCGGTTTGAAAGTTGAAGCAAATTTGATTTTTGTTTCCCATAGAGTGTTGGGCATCTTTTTACCTACTGGATTATACTTTAAATAAGTATTGACATAATATAAGTCATCGGATTCGTGACTTATCTGAAGTGAAAAACCCTGAGATTTTTTGAAAATATCTAGGTATCTATCCATATCCACCTTTAATGTGTTTGAGGTGATGTGTTTATAAACGGTAGGGGATTTGGATACATTTGAGAAAATGAAAATATTAGATTTTTCTGAAATACGGGTAGAGAAACTTTGGAAAGCTTCGTTTTTTTCTAAGGTTTTCCCATTGGTAAATCTGTCCACACACCATTGAAGGGTTGCAGGAGAATTTGAAAAAACAATATAGTCCTCCAATCGCAAAAAGTAGTTCTCTGTAATCATCGAAAAAGGAGTGCCTAAACAGGTCTCTAAAAAACCAGAAATATTCAACTTCTGAATAACATACTCTTTGTAGTGGATTTGCTGTAATTCTAATTCCTTTTGATTATCAATTTTTAGGACCATATCGGAAAGAGAGTTGATAAGTGTTCGAGAGTCCGAAGAGTTAATCCAAACCAATCCCTCGCTCTTAATTTCCATTTCTTCAGGCTCCACTATAGAAAGGGCGATTTCATTATCTATCCAATCTAAAAACTCGGTTTCAATCGAAATACCATATATGGAATCCCATTGATGTATCGGATAGTTGAAATCACTTCCTGTACGCTCTGATTCCAAAGAGATCATTTTTGAGCGCATTTTATTGAAATCGCTAAACCCAAATTGAATAAAGAAGGCCGTTTTATTTGGCATATATTCCGATACCGCCAAAGGCATTGCTTCTTGGTCTTTGAAAATAGTAATCCAGTGTTTTAAACTATCAGTGGCATAGGCAAACCCACCCATGGATATTTCATCTGGTTTTACATCTACATCTAATTCTATCCAAGAGGAGGTGCTTGGTAAGGTGATGATTTGTAATTGTGTGTGATCGCTACCGTATCTTTCTAAAGATTTTATTACAGCATCAGGTTTAAGAAGTAATCTATTGTTTGCATTTTTCGAACTGGTCTTTTTTACGGCTACAAATGATGCATCACCCACAATACTTGTTTTTATTCCTACCGAGAAATTTTCAATCAATTGAAGGTCTGTACTAATAGAAGTGATACCGTTGCGTTCACATACATAAATATCTGAATGGGAATTGCTTAAATGAAAAATTGAATCCGTAATAGAATTCATTTTCTTCATCTTTAAAGAGGATTGTAAAAACGACAACATTTGTTCGGAATTCAACTTAGATGGGCTCTGTATTTGAATTAAACAGCCGTAATTAGTCGCTATAGGTACTATGCTAAAAACGATAGGGGTGTTTAAAAGGAAAGAATACGGTCCGATGCGAAGAGTAGAATCCAATGAACGTACCGATTTCTTTAATTTTTGTATCCCGGTGAAAACACCTAATTCTTCCCAAATAATGTTGTTTGCTTCTAGATCTGACCATTGATCACTAATGTCGTTGATCTCCCAAATCAAAATACTTGTGGAAGGTATTTGTGAATACAAATTGGCCTTCGGTTTTTGGGCTATCTTCATTTGTTGAAATCCGTAATACAGGAAATACCCAACCAACAAAACACTTACTAAAAGCACCAGTTTTTTTAACATCGAGCAAAATTAGAATTTATTAAAGAGGAAAGTACAGTTCTTCGATAAAGAAATTAGTTTTGAACTGTGAAGAAAATTCTAATCACCGGTCCAGAATCTAGTGGTAAAAGTCATTTGGCGCAATCTTTAGCTGCAATATATAAAGTGGTGTGGGTGCGAGAGTTTGCAAGAGAATACCTGAATAATAAAGAGGGATATACGGAATCTGATCTTATGAAAATTGCCTTGGGACAAAAACGGGCGGAAGAAATTGTTTGGGCACAAAATCCTAAATATGCTTTTTCCGATACGGGAATTGAGGTCATCCAAATTTGGAGTGAAGTAAAATATGGCAGAGTAGACCCACAAATTAATAAGCTATTAAAACTGGGAACCTACGATCTAATTTTACTCTGTAAACCCAATATTCCTTGGCAATATGACAAGCTGAGAGAACACCCCGTTTTACGGAATGAACTCTTCCAAATGTATGTGGATAGATTAATAGAGCATCAAGTTGATTTTGAAATTGTTGATGCGCCATTAGAGGAGAGGTTAAATCAAGCCAATAAATGGATAAAGGAACTTTAACTTAGTTTTGTAAATCACAAAACCAAAAACCTTTGTCCCATGCTGTTTGGGTATCCGAATCACAACAAAAGCAGTCATCATCGTCTTTGGAGGGAGAATATTGTTTATAGGTCACCTTCCCTGTTTTAAATTCAATTCGGTTCTTGAAAATTGGCCCATCATATACGAATGTATGAAACTCCCCATTCTCACCACATGGGTCAACTGTTGCGGGTAAATCATCCAAAAAGGTTTGATCAAATTCTCTTCCCACAAAACTCTCATCCAATACTTTTGAACTAATAGCAACGACAATAGCCTTAAAACCACTGTTAATAAATTCTTGTGCTAATTCTGACGTATTACTGTTCCATAAGGGATATATCCCTTCAATACCAGATTTAGACAACTCCTTGTCCCTGAATTTTTTTAAATCCTCAAGATTAATATCCCCATAAACATATTTAGTTACACCTTGGTTTTTGTGTTTCAAGGCTACCCGTTCAGTGATCTCACTATACTTGGTCATAGAAATGTTTTCGGGTAACTCCGTAAACTCTAGGGGTAACCCAATTTGATTAGCTTGTTTTTCTATAAGCGAAACCGGAACCCCATGCATGGTAACTCTTTGTAAATCACCATTTATTGTGGTAAGTAAGATGTGAGGTTTAAGTATGTTGTCTTTCCAAATACGCCATAAAGCCAAAGAGGCATCTTTTCCTCCACTCCAATTTAATACTACTTGATTTTTCCCTGATCTCATAAGTGCAAAATTAAAATCATTATTGGGTTTTTAGGTTGTTAATACCAAGAAGTGGATAAGTAAACGCTTTTCATGGATCTTTTAGTTATAGGTAAACCTAATTTAGTCCCATCAAACTAGTGCATGAAATCTAAATATTGTTTTCCTTT
Source organism: uncultured Flavobacteriales bacterium (assembly GCA_913062955.1). Taxonomy (GTDB): domain Bacteria; phylum Bacteroidota; class Bacteroidia; order Flavobacteriales_G; family Salibacteraceae; genus CAJXZP01. The sequence goes on from CAJXZP010000081.1 coordinate 12,306, forward strand.
TTGTATTCTTTTTTTTCTGCTTACGTCATTGGGTTCTCTTGCAAATCTGAATGTGCCACCAAAGCTTATTGGAGTGGATAATGTGAGTCTTCCTAACGATAGTTTAATGTTGATGAACTCCCTGTTGGTAGATTATCATGTAGATTACGATATTGCCTTCGCCACTAAAAATACAAATGAGATTGCTAATTCGCTTCATAAAATTGGATTGGTCTATTTACGTTTAAAACAACTTGACCTCGCTTCTAACTATGGTTGGCGATTGTTAAATGTTTCCGAAAAGTACAAGCTTCAAAATCAAACGCTATTTGCATATGCGCTTTTGTATAAAGTGAATAAGGAAAAGGGGAAATCTCAAATTGCGAATTCTTTTCTTGGAAAATATAATTCCCTGGTTTCGGAAATTAGTCAAGTAGATCTGGAGAACTCATGGATGGGTATACCTACGGACTCTACTATCTCCATTCAACAAGAGGTAAGCAAGAAACCCTTGGGTTTACAATTTTCAAAGGAACCCACTATTGATCTTTCGGCTATCGAAAATGAAGCTTCCTTTATTAAAAGTCCTGTAATTTATGTCGTTGGTTTTTTTCTTACGGTCTTATTGGTTTTTCTATGGAAAGGCAATGTGATGTTTACCAAAAATGTATACCACTTTAACGGCAATGCCGATAATTCTGTAAAAGAATCGAAAATGGTTGAAGTGATTCCCGTAATAGAGGTGGTTGCTAATTTACCAAAACCCTTTGTGAAGAATAATGTTTCGGAATCCATTTATGCATCCATAGGAAATGATTTACCGGAAAATGAGATGCAGAATAAACCGGAAGTAATTGATCCGGTGGCTGTTCCGGCAGAAGTTAGGCTGTCTACTTTATGTAAAGTCGATTGGTTAGTGGATATTGAAAATTTGTTAATTCAATTTTCCAAACGAACAGATGTGAAATTAACGGTAGCAACTCTGGGCGCATTCTCCCAAATTACAAATAAACAGGTGGAGGTAATTAATCTTTTGGTCGGTAAAATCATACCTGTGTTTTTGGATAGTGGAAATCTCAGTGTTTTGTCCATAAACTTTATAGATAATGAGTATGGTTTTGTTTGGATTCTAAATGGGACGCCCGGAAGTAAAGAGGTTGAAGTAATGTCTCCCTTTACTCAGGAATATTTAAAAAAGGAACTAATTGGTCACGAAGGGTTTCAGGTTTTTTCGAGTACTACCGAGTCTAACGTTCTAAAAGTCGTAATCAAAACGTACTATCCATCAACAGAAAACTAATAAATGAAAACAGTTTTTATCACGGGTGTTGGTTCTGGAATCGGAAAAGCAACAAGTATTAAATTTCTGAAAGAAGGGTTTAGGGTGATTGGGGTATTGAAAAATGATAGTCACTTAAAAAGCTTGTTGGAATCTACCATAAATCTATCTGGATGCTTAGAAGTAATTTACGCAAATCTTGAAAATGAAAGTTTTGTTTCAGATGTACAATTGCAAATAACAGAATTGAACATTACCGAGCTGTCTGCATTAATAAATGTGGCGGGAATTTTGGATACGACCTCATTTCCTGATTTTGCTTTAACTCGTTTGGAAACGGTCATGCGAATTAATTTTTCTAACCCATCCATGTTGATTTCACGTTTATTCCCTTTACTCCAAAAGGGACATGGTACGATCCTTAATATTACTTCTATGTCTGGGTTTCAGGGAAGTGTTCGGTTTCCTGGCTTATCCATTTACGGTGCTTCCAAAGCCGCTTTAAGTTCCCTGAGTGAATCCTTGGCATGCGAATTTGAAAATGTTGGTGTTCATATTAATGCACTAGCTATTGGGGCTGTTAATACTCAAATGTTACGAAATGCCTTTCCCGATTTTGAGGCTACCATATCTGTTTCGGATATGGCGGATTACATATTTAACTTTGCCACCCAGGGGTACAAGTTTCATAATGGAAAAACAATATCGGTTGCGATTACGAATCCTTAGTTTTTTTACGACATTTCCCCTTGTCTCGATAAACTAGAATGGAAGAGTAGGGAGGTGATTTCCGTATTCGTGCTTTTCATATTCCATATAAACTACCTTCATTTAAGTTGTATGGAATAGTGTCTCTATTAAAGAGCTTGTTGATAAGGTAGGCTGTTTGCTCAAATTCCGGCTTAAACTGGCGCGGCACTCTCTAATTCGATTAGCGATTTATTATCTAAAACCTACTATATATAAAGGTGTATGGATAATATCCCAATAGCTTTGGTTTGCCCCTGTAGTTTACTAGATAAATTTGACTAAAACTTCATCCCTAGAAGCAGGGGTATGAGCGTGTTACCAAAAGAAGAATAAATACTGAATAAATACCCGTGAAAAGGTAGGCTTTAAGGAAGATAAACACAGTACCTTTGCCGCCCCTTACGAGGGAAACGAAATTTGAAAGTGGATTAGAAAGGAGCTAAGCAGGGTAA
>CAJXZP010000082.1 GCA_913062955.1 uncultured Flavobacteriales bacterium
CTATTAGTTTTCTTGACCCTGAATTGAGAGGTCAAGCAGCTGCCATCGGGATCATTAAAGGAAAACCATTTGAGCCGAGTGATCGCTTGAGAAAAACATTGGAAGATGCAGTAAAAGTAGGGAATGCTACGGCCAGAAGTATAGGTTTTGCACCTAGAGATCCAAACGCATATTTATACGAAGGAAAACAATGGTATACAGGTTTTATAGGAAAAGATTACCAATGGCTTAATGGAGATGGAAACCAGGGTAGAAATATGGATGCGCGTACGCTGTTCTTTTATACAGCTACTGTCAACACACCCGCTATGGCACTTGAAATACCAGGAGTTGGTTCTAATTATGCATTTGGCGACAAGGATAGTAAGGGCAGGATACTTTATGGTGAGAAAAACTACAAACTGAACATCCCAGCTAATGTTCCTGCTAAGGATTTTTGGTCTGTTGTCGTTTATGATCCTCAAACACGGTCAATGCTTCAAACCGAGCAGGACTATCCAAACAAGAACAGTCAAAAAAATGAATTGATTTATAATGAAGACGGCTCTGTAGATCTTTATTATGGCCCAGCAGCACCAAAAGGTAAAGAAGCTAACTGGACACAAACAGTGCCTGGAAAAGCGTGGTTCGTTTTGTTCAGAACGTATGGCCCATTAGAACCTTGGTTTGACAAAACATGGCAATTGAATGATTTCGAAATAATAGAATAATTACGAGGCCATAATTAATGCCGTGCAGAGTCAAGACTCGTGGGGGGCTAAAAGGGTAATCGAGTTTAAATTCATAACTTTTACTCAAGGTTATCTGATACCAAAATGTCCTATTGCATCCATGCTGGGGAGATTAGGGTTCGGTAATCTAAATAGGCTCAGCTCTGAAAAAAATTATTAGTTTAGCGGTATTAATTAAGCTACCCTGCTCTTAATGCGTTTGTGATGAGTTACTTGCGGGGAGTGGTGGTTGGAGTGCCTAAGGGGTGCGAAGGGCAACAATTTTGTGCCGAAAACAGATATGGGAATATAGATTCTAAGTTGCATTCATCTAGAAAATTTGGAGGAATTAAAGGGTAATATATTTTTTGAAAAACTTAAATTTAATTTGTTATGGTGAAATTTACAAAGGAGATGGCTGTTAGTGCAAGCAAAGACAAGATATGGGAAGTTTTTGCTCATGATTTTAACAACGCTTATAATTGGATGGCTTCTGTACCCAAATCATATCATCAATCTAATGGCGAATTGTTTGATGGAGCGAAAACGGATGGGCGAGTATGCGAATTAACGACCAAACCAGAGGGTATGAAAGCTTCAGAGCAATTCATTGCCTATGATGAAGCAAAGCAAACGGCTACGGTTAAGATTGACTTTGTTGACACTCCATCTATGTTTCCTGTGAGATATAATACCTTGGAGTTCTCAATGAAAGCAATATCCGAAGGGCAAACTGAAATGATTTGGAAATTTAGCTCACGGATAAAACCACTGGCTTATATTATGTATCCTTTAATTCGGAAGCAATTTAGCAGTTTCGTGTTTGAAATTATGGAGGAATTGAAGCATTATGTGGAAAATGGATCTCCTCACCCCAGAAAGGTCAAAGCAATAGAAAAGCAGAAATTGAGGTCAAGACATAAGTGAAAAAGTAAAACCCTTACCCAACAAAATTGATACGTAATAAGGGTTTCCCGCTAAACGATAGATCGGTACATTTAATGGAGTCCATACCAGCACCTTGCCACAAAATAAAATATTTATAGGGGTTTAATTTAGTGTCTGTTGTTATGCGGCAATTCTATGTGCATCAAAATAATAGCGTGAGTATGGAAAACTACGTTTCGAATATTTCCAATAAAATAGAGCTATCAAAATCTTTTAATTTCGTTAGAATTACTTCCGTTTTTTGTAGGAAATTCACTTTTATATTTCAACCTCTACATGTATGTTTGACCTGATATAATTTTAACATATTCAATAGCTCATGTCCAACTTTAATAAACTCCTTTTTACTTTTTCGTTTATTTTCATTTTAGGTAGCGCCAACGCACAAAAATGTAAATACCAAACCAATGAAACAGCCCCCATTACAGGTGAGATTATTCGCATGTCACATTTTTAAGTAAGTGAAGGGTTTTGGCTTTATTTTCATAAAACTGGAGATTCGTATTTCATCCGTATGATGTACAGACATAGTGGTGAACTTAATACCACTATACCTGCTGGACATAAATTGAACCTGAAATTGACGAATGACGAATTGGTTTCCTTGTTATGCACTAAAGAGTCCTTTCCAAAGTCTCAAATAGGGACCGGTATTATCACAGATTATTTCGTAGATTATAAGTGTAGTAAAGAGCAAATGGAACTGTTTGGAAAGGAAGGTGTTTCAGTTGTAGATGCCCATGTATTGGATAAAAGGTTTTCTAAAGTGTTAAAAGAAAAAAGAGGGATAAAATTAAAGCAAAGAGCAGCTTGTATGATTACCGACTAAGCTTTTCTCATTCTTTATATGTATTCCAAAAAGTACCTCTTATTGGATCATAACATTTTTTCGCAATAAAAACAGCTGATTATTTCGATAGCTGTGGTCTAGGGCATCGCCCCAAGTACCTTGATATCTCCTAGAAAGTAGATGGAGGATTTTAGCTTTTCAAGCGGAACTGCTATCTTCGAGAGGTCTTTAATAACCTGGTGTTGGAGGCTTTTTGTAACGAATACGATTAATGAATAAACCGTAGTTGAATGTTTAAACTAGGGTTGAAAATACAAAACATAATTAGCCTAGAAATCACAGAAGTGTGATATGTATAGGTGTAATAAATAAATAAATAAAAACGAAAGGATGAATTCAATTTTAAATCGAAACCTATTTTTTGTGAAAGAACATGTTGGCATGTTCAAGGCGGCCAATAATTATGACATACTTGATCCCGATAATCAAGAAATAATAATGAATTGTCGGGAAGAAAATCTTGGTTTTTTTACCAAACTTTTGAGATTTACAGATTATAAAAGAATGACCCCCTTCCATGTGGAAGTTAAAACTCCCGCTGGAGATAAAGTATTAACGGTGAAACGTGGCATTTCCATCATTCTTTCTACTGTGGAAGTTTTTGATGAAAACGATATTCTAGTTGGAAAGTTTAAACAGAAATTCTTATCCATTGGAGGTAAGTTTAATGTGCTAGATCCTAATGAAAATATCATGTGTAAACTTCAGGGCAAGTGGACAAGTTGGGATTTTAAATTCGTAAATGACAACAACGAATATGGTCATGTAAGTAAAAAATGGGCTGGGTTTGGCAAAGAGTTATTCACCAGTGCCGACAATTATATGCTTGAAATCAATGATACGGTTCCTAAAGATGATCCTTTGAGAATTTTAATTCTTGCAGCGGTAATTTGTATCGACATGGTTTTAAAGGAATAACAAAGCACTTACCACTTCCAAAAAGTACCCCCGCATCTTGTCACTCAAAAAATGGGAAAATGGCTCATTTTAACTTATTAAGCGGAGTAGCTTAGAAACTGGAAGGTCCATCGGTTTAATAAGAAGGGTGTTATGAAAACTATTTGTAATAGGATAGGAGATAATTACCGGGTAATATTTTGCCATGGGCCCGTGATTTTCTAACTGGGTAAGCTATGTTGGAGAGATATTTAAAAGCTTGGTTTGGAAGGCTTTTAGTAACGAAAACGATTAATTGATAAACCGTGGATTAAACGTTTAATCTAGGGTTGAAACTACGCTACACCTTTTGCAGCTATTTCACAGGAGTGTGAAATATACGTGTGTTGTGGTGTAATGAAAATTAAAATCTAAGAATGAGTTACGATATATACTTCCTAAAGAAAAAGGACTTGAATTCCGATAATGTTTATGACGTTATGGAAACGACCGAGCCAAAATCAGACAACGAAATTTACATTTCAAAGGACTTCATGAAATCGTTGATTGAAAAATTGAAATCAGAAGGATTAGAATTTCAAATTTTTGAAGGAAAAGAGGAAGACTACTTTGAATTGAACTTCCCTACATATCAACTTTCAATGTTCAATGGCCAAATAACGATTACATTGCCTTATTGGGATGAAAACAGAAATGATGGAATAAACAAAGAAGTGAAGCAGATAACGAATGTGTTTCTGAATAATAAATTGAAAGGATTTGACCCACAAACGGAAGAATTTATAAGGGTACCATACGAATTTCAAATGACATTTACGGAGACTAAAACTGTAGTGGATAGTCATATGAATTCCGAAACTCAAAGTCATAATGGAAATACTTTGATGTACCTGGGAATTGGTTTGGGAATACTGATTCTTGGATTTTTAATATGGAAAATGATAAAAAAATAGCGATACTACGACATGGTAAATTGCAAATAAGGCGTTCGGTGGTTTACTAAAGTTCAGTACTATTTAACAACCCACCAAAACGTTAGATTTCCCGATAGGAAAATATTCTAAAAATTTGGCTTTTAATAATGAATAAATCAAAAACAAAATAAACGTCTTGTCGCAGTGCAATCCAACAGGCTGCAGTTCGAATACCGTTACTGGGTATTGCCAAGTCGTTAACCACTATATTCACGAAATGAAAAATCTTCTATTAATCCTTCTTGCTATCACCTCAGTTTCTTGCGACTCTCAAGAGAAAAAAACTAAAAAAGCATCGGAGAAATATATTATGACCCATCATAAAAATGGGAAAACTGTTATTGATACTGTTGATATTCAAGATACCGTTTTGAAAATTGAACTCCCGGACCCCAATTATATACCCAGACAGCCCCAAAACGACACCGTTTTCAATACAAAAGGAAATCCGACTTCGGTAAAACTTGAAGACGATATATTCGGTGCTTCATTCCAGAGATTTGAATATGACAACTCACATAGGTTGATTAGAATAACAGGTTATGATAATCAGAATAATATCAAACCATATGACAAGGACATCGCAATAAAAATAAAAGAGTATGATCAAAATGGAAACCTTATAGAAATTCGCCATTTGGGAGTAGACGGAAAATTCATTTCTTCCGAGTTTGAAGACACACCCATAATCCGATTTGTATATAATACCAAAGATCAAGTAATAGAAGAATGGTATCTTAATGAAGATGAGGATTTAAGAACGGAATTCGCAATTGTGAAGTTCGAATACAGTTTACAAGGCGAACGAAAAACTAAAGGATGGTATAATGAAAAAGGTGATGCTAAATAAACTACTGTGGTTTACTCTGGCTTTTATTAAAAACAATAATTAAGTATTAACCCTCAAACCCTTGCCATCTCCAAAAATGTAGATGGAACATTTTTGCTTTTCAATCGGAGTAGTAGCTTAGAAAAATTGAATGGCCATCGGTTTAAACAGGATAGGAAGTAAATATTTGTGATGGCCTAGGTGGGAATTAGCGAGTAATTTCTCTATGATGGCCCAGTGGTTTTCTAACGGGATAAGCTATCTTTTATAGGTTTTTAACCATCTGGGTGTAAATACTTTGTCAGCTAATAAACCGTGGGTTAAACGTTTGTTCTACGGTTAATAATAGGATATACATATAGCTGATATAGTATATGAGTATGATTTAAGAGGATGTAGTATAATATTATTTGAAAATGAAAAAGATCGTATACTTATTGATAATTTGCACGTGCTTATTCGTATCAAAGAATGGAAAAGCCCAGATAAATGAAGATCAAATGGGTGCATGGTACATGTACTTTTTCAATACTACATTTAACGAAAGCCCATGGGGTGTTCAAGGGGATGTTCAATTCCGTAACTGGAACATTGCGGGTGACCTGGAACAATTATTAGTACGTGGAGGAATAACATATAGACCTAAAAAGGCAGACATTAAACTGACTTTGGGTTACGGAAATGTGACTACGGGAAGTTATGGATCTGATAAATCAACAAGTGCCGAGAGTAGAATTTATCAAGAAGCATTATTCCCAGTTCAATTTGGCAATCGCTGGTACACTAACCATCGATTCCGCTATGAGCAAAGGTTTGTAGAAGGTCAAGATTGAGAACGCGCTACCGATATAATCTATTTCTAAATATAGCCTTGAACAAGGCGGAAATGAACAAAAAAACATTATACCTAGCATTGTATAATGAGGTATTCATCAACGGACAACGAAGCACAGGAAATGGTAATACGGTGGAAATTTTTGATCGGAATCGATTCTATGTTGCTTTGGGGTACATGATAAAAGAAGGACTTAAAATTCAATTTGGTGTAATGAACCAAACAACAGATAACTGGAGTAAAAATCAGTTTCAATTAAGCTTTCATCACAAGCTGTAATACCATACAACACGGCCCATAGCTAATAGGGCGTTTACGATAGTTATGTGCTCTTTACAAACACCACCAGATTATTCGAAAAATGTAGATGCATCATTTTAGCTTTTCAAGCGGATAATCTTAGAAAGGTTAATAGAAATTGGTTAAAAAAGGAAGGGGATTAAGTAAAGCTTTGTGATATATGGAGCGTGTTAGCATTCGTTTCCTAACACGAAAAGGAAATTGAAAAAAGATCACCAGACGTAACAATGAAAAGGCCAAGAGTCAATTCTCATGAGTCAAATAAGGGTGAAATGATGTAAATCATGGGTGATTTATTCCGAATCAATTCCAACGTAGCAGGTGGTAAATAGTCGGCTAAACGAGGTTTAACCGACTATTTATTCAAGTATATAATTTTGAATTTAGAGCTCAAAACCGCACTAAACCCTCGTTAAAATAGTTAATATAAAAATGGACCTTCCCTTATTGTTTAATCAATTTTTCCTCCATAGTTAACCCTGAATGGGTCACTACTTTTAATACATACAAACCAGTGCTCAGAAAAGATAAATTGATTTCTTCGGTGGTCATGTTCACCTTGGAATAAACAACCTGTCCTTGAGTATTGTATATGTTCAATGTTTTGATTTTATCTGGATCGGTAATGCGGATGTTATTTTGAAACGGGTTGGGGTAAATTAAAACCCCATTGTTCGATAATTCACTATTAATGGAGGTAACGAGGTCTCCAAGCATCCATAGATCATCCGTCACATGAGATGAACTACTTCCAAATTGTCCCATACCATAATAGATGTTATTGTTAAGTACAAAAGTGATGGCATTATGTCGAGGTGTATCTGGGAAACTTAAAATTTGTTGCCAAGAATTATTACTAGCTGTGAATTCCCAAACGTCTCTACTATTTACAAGGTTTTGAAATTCTCCACCCAATATATAGGCTTTGTTATTTACGGTAACCACTGAACCAAAAGCAATTGGAGATGAAGGGGAACCGGGTAATAGGGTCCATACATCGGTCGTTGGATTATATTCGTGAAAATCGGTTAAAAAGGAACTCGAGTTTTCGCCATAACCCATGTAGCCTTTGTTTCCAATCCCAAAACTTATCATTTCAGCACGTAAACCACCTGGATAATTTGCCTTTTGCGTCCAGGTGTTCAAAATTGGATCGTACTCCCAAAAATCATCGAGATAGACCATATTCCCGCCTACATATTTAGCTCCTCCGCCTACATAACCTTTTGAGTTAATAGTCATTGCAGATGTGAAAATCCTTCCGTCTCCAGGGAAAGGGGCAATTATAGTCCTACTCCATACCTCCGTATTCATGTTATACGCCCAAAACTGGGATCCTAGGTTTCCGGATTGATTAACCCCAAAACCAACATATGCCATACTATCAATGACAAATGAAATGTGTCCATATATGGTGCCTCCCGGAAAATTAGGCTTTTGCAACCAAGTGTCGTTAACCGCGTCATATTGCCAAAAGTCGTGAAACCTTACATTCCCTTTTAAACCACCTAATACAAAAGCGGAGTTTTGGTTATTTGAGAATGAGGTAGAAGCCATTCTACCGTTGTTTCCGCCTCCTGGGAAATTCGATTTTTGGGTCCATGTTTGTGCGAAAACGGAATGAAGTAATAAATTTAGTAAAGTGAAAAGGAACAATTTTTTCATGTAGTTTTTGTTTTAGTTTTTTTGAGATTTTAACTAAATACGGATAATAGCTAAAGATGGTTGGGCAAATAAAATTTGGGGTTGGTTAAGGGAGGGATTATTTTAATTCAAATAATGCGAATGGGAATAGTAAAATGGGATGTTTTTTGGCTAAACCAGACAATTTGGACCGTGCTTCTAAATTCTATAAAGTTGCGGTGGAGCTGGATTAAAATGAGTTTCAAACTTCCATTAATCGGGATGGGCACTATAGGGAAATTGGAGAACCAGAGAAAGTGATACGTGATTTTACTCCACCATTAAAAGAAAATATTCACCGCATACGTATGCTATCATATATTACCAAACACCTTCCCATCTCCCTCAAAAAAATAGTAGAGGCATCATTTTAGCTTTTCAAGCGGATAAGCTTAGAAAACCGGAAGGACCATTGGTTTAAAAAGAAGGAATTAAATTGGTATTTGTGATAGCCTAGGTGATAATCAGCGTATAATTTATTCCCCTTACCTCGTAGTTTTCTAACCGGAAAACCTATCTTCGGGAGGTCTTTAATTACCCTTTTTTTTTAAGGCTTTTAGCATCGAATAATATAGATCAACAACCTAATAATAAACGTTTAATCTAGGGTTGAAAACACGATGCACCTATTGAAAATATATCCCAAGAGTGTGATGTATAGGAAAGGAAAGCCATAACCCGAAAAATGACGAAAATTTATTTATTAATACCATTAATTTCACCAATAACTGTACGACCCTTTTCTAAGGGAATTTTATATATGATTGGATATCAATTTCTAAGGGGGACTTATCATAGTATGGCATTAGCACTAATAAAATCAATAGAATGATGAATAACAAAGTATTTATTTGGGGATTTTTTCTCTCCGTTATTAGCACTTCTTGTGCTCCCAAATTGAATGTGCCCTCTGAATATATTATTTCGGGAGTTTCTTTAAAGGATTCATTAAAACAAAATGATAAGAATCTTGTATTATTTTGGACCGATTGGTGTGGAGCATCTAAACATAGAATTGAACGGTATTATAAGCCATTGAGCGATAAGATTAAAAAAGACGATTTAGACTTAGATTTAATTTTGTTAGCCTCAGATGCAAATATCACTTTGGAAGATATGGATAAATTTAGAAATCTTGGAATTTCATGCTATTTTATTGACAGACCAGGTGGGAACGCAATTTTAAACAGAATGTCCATTAAAAGGTTTATAAATAATACCTTCCCAGATAATCAGATAGATAAACTAACAAAATTCCAATATGGCATACCTGTGGAATTACTAATAACTAAAAATTTAGAAATAATAAATGAAAAGGAAACTAAAAAGAGCTCTGAATTTATTTTTGAGATCTTGAATTTGGCTAACAAAAATTAAACGTCAACTCGGTTTGTGCTCTTCCTAAAGTTCTCGTGTACCGAAAGCGTACTAAACATATTTACGCTGAGATTAGTCGAAGTGCTTGTGCCGCTCGTATTGCTGGTGCAGAGCTACACGGATCGCAGCCAAAGTATGCGGCAGTGGAAGTATCGAAGTAGCTTAACGTTACTCAAAATTTGAAGTAGACAATTATAAAAATGGACCGACTACATCGAAAAATTAAACGTGGAGATGGTCATCCGAAAGATGGAGCTATAGCAGATAAAATATTAAGTGTGTTAAAAAATGGAAGCTGACCACCTTTATGCTGCAAACCGATGGAAATAGGCCGTCTTGTAAGACCTTGATAAATTGCTCGGAAAGCAAATAAATAGAAACTTTTAAAAGTTGGGTAAAATTAAAATACATTTTATGAATTTATTGAAAAGTATACTAGGAGTTTTTCTAATACTAGCATGTAGTTGCGAGAGCAAAAGTACTGGGGGGAGTTTTTCAAGGGATGGTGTTTCTTTTACATACCCATCAGGTTGGAGTATAACTGAACAGGAAGATTTAGATGGAGCAGGTTATTATTTATCTGTTGAAAAGGCAGGATTTGATGCAAGTGGGTTACTTACAGTTACATGGATAAATGGAATTCTAGATTCACATGAATATCTTGAAATACTACAAAAAGAATATGAAAATCAGAAAATGTTAAATAATATAGAATTTCAATTAGTGAGAAATGACAATTTTAATGGCATAAAATCTATTTCATGTGATTTTAAATTTAATTCTTTGGGTGTTAAATACAGAGGAGTAATTGCCATTTTTTTAAATGGAAAAAATACCTATTCAGTTATAAAGCAAGAAGCTATGGAAGATGTTTCAAAAAACAAAAAAGAATTTGAATGGATAGAATCCACATTTAAAGTGGAATAAAAGCCTGTAGCAAGGTGTCTATTGCAAACCCCAAGCAGCTTGCCATTTCTCCAAAAAAAACAGTAGATGGAGCATTTTGCCTTTTAAACGGATATGCGATAGAATAATGACTTACTACTAGCGCTATTTTTAATGCGTTAAAATTTGGGGGGAAGAAAGTCCCTTTCTGGTAGTCCCTCAACCCGAAGTTTCACCGCAGGTAAAGTGTGGTTTTTGAGGTAATAGGGTGGAAAATACATGATCCAAAAGCATCGGTGCATTTGACACATTTACATTTGCCATAATACGATCTAACCCTTAAGTCCTAAAGAGTTTAATTCTCCAGACCTTACCATATAAAAAAAGCACCCATTTCATAAAATGATAGACAGGCTAAGGGTTAGGGTGTAGTAGCGCCTAAAGAAACCGGATATCCGATACCACTAGATTCCTTTCCTTACAGGTATTATCGAAGAGGCAGTTTTTCCTAGGCCCAATTAGATCCTTTTTTATCCTAATTGGAATGAACCACACATGAAGTAAGGGCCTCGAGCATTGAGCCTAAAAGCTTTCCATTTCCCAATTTCAAGTTCCTGTTTGCGGGTTTCACTTGGTGTGTTAAATCAGGTAATAATCAACGTGTTAGGTGTGAGTTTGTTTGGTGTTGATAGTTTAATTTCGGAAGGCATTTGCGTTCCTTGTATTTTGAAGACGACTATTAACGCATCCGGTTTACTAATTAACCGAAGAATAAACGTTTAAGTTAGGGTTGAAATTGGGATCTATGTTGCAGATAAAAAGTGCGAGTGTGATATATATGGAATGTTGGCATTGATTGTATGATACCCATCAATAATGTTTATGTAGGAATATTTAAATCATTAATCGGCAATTAGTTAGAATAAATTAAAATGTTAATTATGGATAAAGTTAAAGCGGCAACAAAAACTATTTCAGACAAAGTAGATGACGCGCATATTACTGTAGAAGAAAAAACACTTAAATACAGAGAAGTGGTCAAGCTGGACCATCATCGAATGGCGGAAAGAAATGGCGCTGAGACACCTCCTGCTATTGTTTCTATTTTTGCGGATGATTCTAGAATTGTATCTGAGCTTTTATCTATAAATCAATTGATAGGAATAGATATGCCTTTTAAAATTCTGGCATACACGGAACCCAACTCTCAGAAAGCATCTTATGCCTACACATCTGCTGAATTTATTCGAAGAAGACATGATTTAAAACAGCATGACCTGACAGATTATAAAAAAGTAATCGATGATATTGTTGCGCAACTCCCTCCGGACGCAATTTCATCAACGGATTATTTAACGGTTAACAATGGCTTTGGTATAATTAAAATTAAATCGGATTATAAATTTTATTTGACCTTAACTAAAATCAGAGAATTTGTACATGATAATCAGACTAATCGATGGTTTTCTCAAATTGATTTTCAAAAAGATGCGATGGAATATGACATATCTGTGGGTCCTACCATGCTGTGTCTCTTTGGAGTTCCTGAAGTAGGTGCCGAGGCGATGTATGATGCCACAAAAATTGGATTGGAGGCATTTTGTCAGAAAGTTCTAGTTTATGAAGATACAGATGGATTCGTATATGTCGCTTTTAATGACGCCACTAAATTTGGAGAATTGTATTACGGAAAAACCAATAAAGGTCAAATAAATGTAAAAACCCAAATGACCGTAGGTTTAACTAATACGGTGACAAATCCCGAGAAATATAAAAAACAAGAAGCCAACATCGTGGAAATCGACAATTGCCTCCCTAAACCCTTTACCATCTAAAAAATGTAAATGGAGCCTTGTAGGTTTTCATGCGGAGCGGTAGCTTAGAAAACCGGAATGGCAACCGGTTTGAAAAGAAGGGTAATATGTAAACTTTTGGGATAGGGTAGGTGATAATCAGCGTGTAATATTTTACAATGTTCCGGTGGTTTTATAAGTGGAAAAGTTATCTTGTGAAGGTCTTTAATAACCTGGTTTTGGAGGCTTTTATTAACGAATACGATTCACTAATTACATATTGCAGAGATATCATCGGAGTGTGATGTATGCGTGTGTTGGCATTATTTTCCAAATGAAGAAAATCCTTCTTATCCTTTTACTTCTGTTTCAAAGCGGGCTCTCCTTTTCATGCATTTGCATGCCCAAACCGTATGATCAAATGTTTAAGAAAATGTTGGATTATGGAGAGTTGATTTTTGTTGGCGAAATAACTTTAGACGAAAACAACCACGATTTGTACATTAAAGTTACAGAGGTTTTTAAAGGTGAACTGGAAGTAGGTCAGGAAATTCATGGATTAAATTTGATGTATTGTACTCCGTTCGTATCTACATCCGGAAAATGGCTTTTGTATGGGCATTTGGAAAATGGCAATTTTAGAATGTACGAATGTGGTCTGAGCCGGAGCTTTATAAAACCATATGAAAACAGTACATTTTTTCCTATACCAGATCCTCCACCTCAAAATGAATCAGAAGATGAAAAAATGAAAAGGGAAGCGGAATTTTTGACTGAAGAACAAAGGGCTTTAAGGGATTCATTTGAGATTCTAAAATCTGAATTGAAGACACTTAGAGAAATAAAATAAACAATGCAGAACACGTAATAATTAATACGGCCGAGGGTTAGGGGCTGGAAGTCTTTGTAAGTAATAGCATAGGTGATAATCAGCGTAAAATTTGGCCCCCCTTACCTAATAGTATTCAAACGGGATAACCTATCTTCGGTAGGTCTTTAATTGCTTGTTTTTGAGGGTTTTTAGTAACGAATACGAATAACGAGTATACCATGGGTTAAACGTTTAATCTAGGCTTGGGAATGGGGAGCATGCCTGATATATCACTTGAGTGTTGGGTATAGGTAAGGTTAGCCCTAATTAATATATGCCCTAACAAACATTAGAATGAAGAAAAAAACAAGACTTGTTATAGTGATTTTAATTGGAGTAGTCGTTTCTCTATTCCTATTCCGAACGATCTACAGGAACTTTGATTTCGAGAAGGATAAGCAAACTTTATTGGAATTAAAATCAAAAGCTGGAGCTGGAGAAATAACATACGTGTTAAATGAAATGGGGGAGATTGAAAGTCTTTCCAATCCAATAATAAACTTTGCGTACCAAAAATGGAAGGCGAAAATGTATGCGCGTTTTATTTCAAAAGATGAGATAATTGTAAACACTTCTGACCATAAAATTGTGAATGATATTTCAACGATCTATCGTGAATATTGGAGAGATGAACTCTTAAAGGAAAGTCCTGAAAACAGAACGGATTCTATACTATATAAAAACCTTATCGAATATTTAATTACGAATCACCTAACCATACTATCAAAAGACAGTTTGTCTAAAACCATTAAAAATGATTCTGAACTCAAAAGAATAATAGAGGGGCAAGGGCTTCAAACAGATTTTAAATTCCGAAATGGTTTTCAGGAACTTTATATATGGGATAAAGAAACGATTAAAAACTATGAAGTTATCTTACCTAAACAAACGATCCAAACCCAGGTTGTATTTATAGAAAATTATCTTTTAAATGGATACGACTATTATGCCTCCTTAGGCTCTTCACAAGTGGGTGGTTGGGCTGTCAAAGAATCGGCAACTTTGTACTGCAATAAGGGGGTGTACGACATAAACTCTGAGAAATTTAAGGTGTCTTATTTAAAACATGAAAGTTTGCATTTTACAGATTTGAACGAATACCCTCATTTGAGCTCTTCGGACTTGGAATATAGGTCTAAAGTTATTGAGTTGATCTACTGTACTGAAGAAACTATTTATGATAGAATGGAAGAATTTATTAATAGTGCAAATAATAAGAATAGAATTTATTCTCATGCCTATGCCAATTACATTTTGATTGAAAATTTATCGAAATTGCTATTTAATTCCGAATTCAATTCCGATATTAATCAATGGAAAAAAATACCAGTCGATAAAATTAATAAGGCGGCCTCTTTGTTATATAACTCAAGTGAAGAGATACTTCAAAAAGACACTAGTTTGACTGAATTAATATAAAAAACTACGTAAACAAAACCGAATAGCAAAGGCCCCTAGCACCTTGCCATTTCAAAAAATAGAGAGGACTCATTTTTACTTTTCAAGTAGAGTAGAACCCCACGTTCTTTCATCCATTATCTTATGCCAACAGTCAATAGCCGCAAGCCGACAGCCAAAGTCAATCATCCTTAATCCATAGTCCATCATCTATCTATCTATCTATCTATCTATCTATCTATCTATCTATCTATCTATCTATCTATCTATCTATCTATCTATCTA
>CAJXZP010000083.1 GCA_913062955.1 uncultured Flavobacteriales bacterium
GTCCCAAATACTCCAATTTATCCCCCCGTTGTTTAGCCATTCCGAAACCTTGACTTTGATGTTGACTTCTCGCCACAGAAGCAATTTCGGCATACGACACCCCCAATTCCGGATCAAACTGTCCAAAATTTACCGTTACATAATCTTCCTGATGTTCATGAATATTTTTATTCCACCAAGAACTTTCATTCCAATACAGTTTCTGTACTTGCCATGCACCAAATTCTATCGCAGTTTCCGGGAATTTTGATGGGTCTGCCGCTAGGTCAAACGCCTCTGCCGCAATGATAGCCGAAACCGTATGGTGTCCATGTCCCGCACGAGAATCGGGTGGAAAACGGGTCACAATAACATCTGGCTTAAACTTACGAATAACCCGAACGGCATCTTCTAAAAGCACCTGTTTATCCCAATGCTTAAAAGTCTCTTCGGCCGACTTGGAATAACCAAAATCGATAGCTCTACTAAAGTATTGGGTTCCCCCATCTACTCTACGGGCTTCTAGTAATTCTTGGGTACGAATCATGCCTAGTAGTTCCCCTTTTTCATCGCCAATCAAATTTTGTCCCCCATCACCTCGGGTTAAAGAAAAATACGCGGTTTCCACATTTTTTCCTTTACTCAAATAGGCAATCAATCGCGTATTTTCATCATCTGGATGCGCCGCAAAATAGAGTACGCGATTTAGCACCCCCACTTTTTGTATTTCCTTTAAAATTTCTGCTCCGTTTAAGGATGACTGTTGGGAATACCCTCCCAATGAGAAAGTTAGTACACAGGCAATAGCAAAGTATTTCATCTCTAAAAAATCTAATTTGATTGAAGCGTCAAATATACAGGTAGCCCATTCCCCTCGTATAAAATAACCTACAAAAACATATCCTTAACAATTGTCTTTTTCCGGTGCAAATTTTAAAACCTGACGTCCCACTCCTACTTAGGTAATTTACATTGTTAATAAAAAGGCAATTCTTGTAAGAAAAAGGAATATATCCGACTCAAATTCCATTCAAAACCCTCACAGAATTCAATGGAAACGGCCCCAGGATAATCGTTAACGATTCCGTCTATCCCCCTTTACAACAATGAATTAATGACAAAAGCACGACAATCCATTCACTTATCTTATTTAGAATGGTTCTAAATTAAAAACCCAATTGTCATATTTTTATCGTTTATTAACAACCCTATGGCCTTTCTACTATTTTTGCGGGCAATAAAATCGCCTTTGCGAGAGAATTAAATTAAGCATTGAAATACGCTCCAAATGAGTTTAAAAATTTCCATTAACAACATTAAGGTACAATTAAGTATTCTTTCCTTGTTTCTAGTTTTAGCCTTATCCGGCTATTCCCAAGACGGAAAAAATCTGTTCAAAGCCAATTGTGCGGCATGTCACAAGATTGAGAAAAAACTTATCGGTCCTGCCCTTCTGGGTGTCGAAGATCGATGGGAAAATAAAGAAAATCTTATTTCATGGATTTCAAACTCTGGCCAATATTTAAAAGACAACCCAGGCGATTCGTACGCACAGGACTTGTTTAAAGAATACAACCAACTTCAAATGACAGCTATGCCATTGAGCACTGCTGAAATTGAATCCATATTAGGATACATCGCTGCGCCACCTGAAGTTAAAACAGTAGGACCCGAGCAAGAAGAAACCGCTTCGGCTCCACAAGACGACTACACTAACATGTGGTTATTTTCTTTCGCGATTATTTTCATTGTATTGATCAGTGTTATCTTAAGCGTGAAGGCTTCTTTAAAAAGAATTTTATTAGAGCTTAAAGGGGAAGACGGTTTAGTAGCCATTGGAGAGATTAACGATATGGATTTATCCACGTATCAACAAACTATCCTTTGGGCGAATAGAAACACCAAATGGATGATTGTGGTATCCATTTTCGCATTCATTGGTATTCTTTACATCCTTTGGTCTTCGATTTGGACTATTGGTGTTTACAAAGGATATGCCCCTGAGCAACCCATTAAATTCTCTCACAAGATTCACGCAGGTGATGACGGTATTGATTGTGTGTATTGTCACTCCGGAGCGGAGAAAGGTAAAACTTCAGGTATTCCTTCTGTGAATGTATGTATGAACTGTCATAAAGGAATTGAGTCCGGTAAATTATACGGTACCGAAGAAATTTCTAAAATATACGATGCCGCAGGTTGGGATTCGGATAATCAGAAATACATTCCAAGAAATCAAGATCCTATTGAGTGGATCAAAATTCACAATTTACCGGATCACGTTTATTTCAATCACTCCCAACACGTAGTGGTAGGTAAAGTAGATTGTAAAGAATGTCACGGTGATGTAGCTACTTTCGACTATCCAATGCATCAAGAAAATGACTTGACCATGGGATGGTGTATTGAGTGTCACAGAACCAAAGACGTGAAGATGAACGGAAACCCGTACTATGATAAGTTACATGCTCAATTAGTTGAGAAGTATAAGAGCGAAGGTTTGGAGACATTTACGGTCAACCAAATGGGTGGAATCGAATGTGCAAAATGCCACTATTAATAAATTAGCCATAACGAGATAAGAATAAGATTATGAATAATTCAAGACAATACTGGCAAAGTGTTGAGCAACTAGATAACAACGAAGAGTTTGTTGCTAAAAACAGCGATGAGTTTCAGGAAGAGTTGCCTTTAGATAAATTTCTAGAGAAAGAAGAATTAAGTACGTCTTCCACATCCAGAAGAGACTTCTTAAAATTTGTAGGTTTTAGTGTTACAGCAGCGACTTTAGCCGCTTGTGAGGCACCGGTAATGAAATCTATTCCTTACGTAATCAAACCAGAAGAGATTACTCCTGGTATTGCTAACTATTACGCATCTGCGTATTACGATGGATTTGACTTCGCTCCAATTTTAGTAAAAACGAGAGAAGGTCGTCCGATTCATATTGAAGGGAACAAACAAAGTAAATTATCCAATGGGGGTGTTAACACACGTGTGAACTCTTCATTACTTAGTTTATATGACGAAGCAAGAGTTAGAAACCCACGAATAAATGGCGAAGAAACCAAATGGTCTAAGGTAGATAAGGAAGTAAAAGCAAGTTTAGCTACTGCTAAAACAGTACGTGTTTTAACCCACTCTATCGCTTCTCCATCTACGCAAGCAGCGATTGATCTTTTTGCTTCTAAACTAGGAACAGAAGAAGCTCCAGTGAACTTCAAACATGTTACGTACGATGAAAGTTCATCCGCAGGTATCATCAACGCCAACAAAAATTACTTTGGTAAAGCGGTGATTCCAAACTACAACTTTGACAAAGCAAACATCATTGTAAGTTTCGGTGCGGATTTCTTAACTACTTGGTTGAATGCAAACCAATATGCTACGGCATACGGTATACATAGATCCCCAAAAGATGGTATGATGTCGCGTCACTACCAATTTGAAGCTAACTTTTCTTTAACCGGAACTAATGCAGATATTAGAGGTGCGGTTAAACCAAATGAAATTGGATTAGCAGTTATTGACCTGTACAACACGGTAGCAAAATTAACAGGAGGAACTTCTGTTAAAGGCGCTAAATACGATGACGATAACAACGTTGGTGCAAAAATCAAAAATGCAGCTAAAGATCTTTTAGCTAACAAAGGTGCTTCTTTAGTGGTATGTGGATCTAATGATGTCGCTACTCAAGAGTTGATTAACGGAATTAACCAAATGATTGGTTCTTACAGTTCAACTATTGAAATAGACAATCCTTTAAATATTCGTAAAGCGAATGATATTGATTTCATTAACTTAGTTAAAGAAATGAATTCCGGTGCTGTAGATACTTTATTCATCTACGGTGTAAATCCAGTCTATAGTGCTCCTGCTGATTTAGCATTTAAAGCGGCATTAGCAAAAGTAAAAACTTCGGTTTCATTCAGCACATTTGCAGATGAAACTGCTTCAGCGACTACCGTTCTTGCTCCAGATAATCACTATTTCGAAAACTGGAATGATTATACTCCATTAAATGGATCTGTTTACATGGCTCAGCCTGTTATTCGTCCATTATTTTCTAAAACGGCTGCGCATCAAGGAACACGTCAAGCACAAGAAAGTTTATTGAAATTTGTGAAGGTTAAAACTAGCTTTTACGATTTCATGAAAGAAAACTGGACGGCTACTATTCTTCCAAACCAATCAAAGTACTCTTCTTTAGATACCCTTTGGAACAACACGGTTCACGATGGTTTTGCTGAATTTACTCCTGCACCAGTTCCAATGACATTAGAGATGACTGTTGCTCCTGAAGCTTCCGTATCTGCCTCTAATGTAATTAAGAATTCAAAAGCTACTGGAATGGTAGCTGAGTTATATACCGAAACCAACATGGGTATCGGTAACCAAGCCAACAATCCATGGTTACAAGAGTTACCAAACGTTATCACCAAAGTAACTTGGGATAATTACGTAGCTATGAACCCAGAAGATTGTAGAACAGAAGGGTATGCCACCAACTACGGACAACAATTACCGGCATCATTGGTCAATGTAACCATTGGAGGTTCCACTATGAAACTTCCAGTAATTGCAACTCCAGGTCAAAAGATGGGTTCTGTATCTATCGCTTTGGGTTATGGACGAACACATGCAGGTAGAGTAGTAGAGCAAGGAGATATGCTAGCGGCTGATGGGGTAACAAAAACTATCGGTGCCAACGTATTCCCTGGGGTTTCTACTAAAACAGGCGTTTTCAACTATTACGCAGAAGTAAAAATTGAAAATGCAAACGAAGAATATCCAGTAGGTTTAGCGCAAACGCACTTTACCGAAATGGATCGTAAAATTGTGAACGAAACTTCCATTGTTACTTTCATCAAAGGAAAAAATTCGTACAATCCAGATCCAACAGTGGTGGATGCTTACGGGGTAACTCAAAAAATCGAAAATTTAGATTTATGGGCAGCTCAAGACATCAAGAACGGTCACCGTTGGGGAATGACTATCGATTTATCGAAATGTATTGGGTGTAATGCTTGTGTAACTTCTTGTCATTCTGAAAACAACGTTCCTGTTGTAGGTAAGGATGAAGTAAGAAGAAACCGTATCATGTCTTGGTTACGTATTGACAGATATTTCTCTTCAGATATGACTAAAGCCAATTCTGGCGATACAGGTATCATTGATATGTACGCTGAAATGGAAGTTCCATCTGCCTATCCAGAAGCGGTTCACCAACCGGTAATGTGTCAGCAATGTAACCATGCACCGTGTGAAACAGTTTGTCCAGTAGCGGCAACTACTCACAGTAATGAAGGGTTAAATCAAATGACGTATAACAGATGTATTGGTACAAGATATTGTGCGAATAACTGTCCATATAAAGTAAGAAGATTCAACTGGTTCAATTATGTTGGGGACTCTAAATTTACAGATGTAAATCCTTCCCAAAGTGATTTAGCTCGTATGGTATTAAATCCAGACGTAGTAGTTAGAGCAAGGGGTGTCATGGAAAAATGTAGTTTCTGTGTCCAACGTATTCAAACTGGTAAGTTAGATGCGAAGAAAGAAGGCAGAACCGTTAGAGATGGGGAAGTAGAAAGTGCTTGTGCTTCTGTTTGTCCAACAAACGCCATCCAATTCGGTGATTTAAATGATAACCAAACCAAGGTTAAGCAAACTTCAGATGATGAGCGTTCTTATCATTTATTGGACGAAGTAGGCACACAACCAAATGTGTTCTACCTAACTAAAGTTAGAAACATTGACCAAGAGCGTATTCCTGCTGGACTCGGACATGGGGTTGCTCATGCTACCACACATGGCGATAGCCATGATGCTAAGCATGAAGACCAAGGTCATGATTCACACGAGGTGGAAGCAGAACATACAGATGAACATTCATCACATTAATTAGATTAGTATTACGATAAAAATAAAACCGAATGGTTAAGGAAGCAGAAGTTAGAGTTCCGTTAATTCTGGGTAAGGATGTCACTTACCACAGTATTACCGAAGACGTATGTCGACCGATTGAGGGTAAAGCGGGAAAATTATGGTGGGCCATGTTCAGTGTTGCAATTGTACTTGCAATCTGGGGTACCGGAATGATCTTGTATACCATTGGACGTGGTATTGGAGTTTGGGGTCTAAACAACACCGTTGATTGGGCTTGGGATATTACCAACTTTGTATGGTGGGTAGGTATTGGACACGCAGGAACATTGATTTCTGCCGTTCTATTATTATTCCGTCAGAAATGGAGAATGGCCATTAACCGTTCTGCCGAGGCGATGACCATCTTTGCCGTTATTATGGCTGCACTATTCCCAGGTATCCACATGGGTAGAATTTGGTTAGCTTATTTTGTTTTCCCTGTACCTAATCAATTTGGGTCTTTATGGGTAAACTTTAACTCTCCTCTTCTATGGGATGTATTTGCCATTTCTACTTATTTCTCCGTATCATTTGTATTCTGGTACATTGGTCTAATTCCTGATTTCGCTACTATTAGAGATAGAGCTAAAGGTCCTGTGGCTAAGAAGATGTATAGTTTACTAAGTTTTGGTTGGACTGGTAATGCAATGGCTTGGGTACGTTTTGAAGAAGTATCTTTAGTACTTGCAGGTTTAGCAACACCATTAGTATTCTCGGTACACTCAATTGTATCGATGGATTTTGCTACTTCAGTAATCCCCGGATGGCATACCACTATCTTCCCTCCCTATTTTGTGGCAGGTGCGGTATTCTCAGGATTTGCCATGGTACAAACCTTACTATTGGTAGTTAGAAAGGTTTTACATTACGAAAAATACATCACGATCCAACACATTGAAATGATGAATCGTATTATTACGGTTACCGGTTCAATTGTAGGGGTAGCATATTTATCCGAGTTATTTATCTCTTGGTATTCTGGAGTAGAATATGAAGGTTATGCTTTCTTAAACAGAGCAACCGGACCTTACTGGTGGTCTTACGCAATCATGATGAGTGCCAACGTAATTTCACCACAGTTATTCTGGTTTAAGAAATTAAGAACAAGTTTTGTATTCTCTTTCTTCTTATCCATTATCGTAAATATTGGAATGTGGTTTGAGCGTTTTGTAATTATTGTAACTTCTCTACACCGAGATTATATTCCATCTAACTGGTCAATGTTCCACCCTACTTTTGTAGATATAGGTGTGTACTTAGGTACTATCGGAATTTTCTTTGTATTGTTCTTAGGATTTACAAGAGTATTCCCCGTATTGGCATTGAACGAGTTGAAATCCATCTTAAAATCTTCGGGAGAGGCTTACCGAGATAAAGATTCAGACCAACACTAATAACCGTAGTTAAATTAAGAAAAATGACTAAAGAAAAATTTATTTACGGAATGTATAACGATGACGACTTAATGATAGCCGGAATCAAACAATTACAATCCAAAGGAATTCACGTTAGAGATGCTTATTCTCCATTCCCTATTCACGGTTTGGAAGATGTACTAGGCATGAAATGGACTAGAATCGCAATTGCGGCATTTATTTTTGGAATCACCGGTTTAACATTAGCTATTCTAACCATAAACTATATGATGATTATGGATTGGCCGTTAAATATTGGAGGGAAACCAAACTTCCATTTTTACCAGAATTTACCTGCATTTATTCCAATTATGTTTGAGTTCACGGTTTTATGTGCCGGTCACGGTATGGCGATCACGTATTTTTTCAGAAATATGACTTTACCTGGATTACCAGCTAGAAACCCACATCCAAGAACAACGGATGATCATTTCGCTATTGAAATTGCAGAATGCGAAAATAAAAAATTCTCTAAAGAAGAAATAGAAACTATGATTGCAGAATCAGGTACAGTAGCTGTTTTTGAAAAAGAGAGAATCGTTAAATTCCTATAATTGACTAGAAATGAAAACAAAGCATTTAAACATAATGAATATCGCTAAGAAACTTTCAGGAGCTTTATTTATCGGTCTTATAGGGATGAGTTTACATTCGTGTAAATCAGATCCAAATTCACCGGGTCTGGAATACATGCCAGATATGTATCGTTCTCGTGCTCTTGAGCCGAACATGCAACAACAGGATGAATATGCTGTAGATAGTCAAGAAGTACGTCTTCCTGCAGTAGGTTCTATTCCAAGAGGATTTATGCCATTTTCAATTCCGGAATCAAATGAAGGATATGCGATGGCTGCAGATTTAAAAAACCCTCTTCCATATAGTGATGAAACCTTAAAAGAAGGTAAAATCATTTATGGTAAGATGTGTTCTCATTGTCACGGTAAAACCGGTAAAGGCGATGGCGGTGTAATTGGCAACTCTGATTTCCCACCACCACCTGCATACGATGCTGCTATTAAGGATCTTCCAGCAGGAAAAATATTCTACTCTATCACGTATGGAAAAAACTTGATGGGATCACACTCCTCTCAAATTTCTCAAGAAGACAGATGGAAGTTAGTTTTCTATGTACAGAAATTACAAGGACATGATGTAGCAGCTCTTTATGCGGATAAGCCTGTAGAAGGGACTTCTCCAACGGAGACAGCAACTATGGAAGCTACTCATTAATAGATATAAGATTAATAACACAAGAAATATTAGATAAATGGACCAATTCACATTTACAGATAAATCCAAAAAGATCTTTATCGCTTTGATTCTGATTGGAGTGGCAACAATAATCTACGGAGTATTGGATAGCTCTGTATCCTCCCACAGAATTTGGACTAGCGCATTAATTAATGGCTGGTTCTTTTTTAGTACCGCCATGATGGGTACCGTATTTATAGCTATAAATTCGGCTTCTCAATCGGGTTGGATAGTTGTTTTAAAACGAGTATTCGAAGCCGTGAGTATGTACGTTCCAATTGGGGCGATTACTTTAATCCTCGTATTTATTGCTTCTAGTTTACATTGGAATCATATTTACCACTGGATGGCAGAAGGTATTACTGATCCAAACAGTTCGCATTACGATGCATTAATTGCACACAAAGAGCCTTACTTAAACCTACCTTTCTGGTGGGGAAGAGCATTAGTTATTTTGGGGACTTGGGTAGGATTTACGTATATCTATCGTAGAAAATCTTTAAAAGAAGACAAAGAAGGTGGAACAAAAATTTACACCGGAAGTATGGTAACTTCAGCTATATTCCTTGTGTTTTTCAGTTATTCTTCTGTAGTGGCTTCATGGGATTGGTTCATGTCCATTGATGCACATTGGTTCTCTACACTTTATGGATGGTATGTATTCTCCGGAATGTGGATTGCAGGAATGATCATGGTATTCCTACTTACTCATTATTTAATGGGTAAGGGATATTTGAAAGAAGTAAACGCCAGTCATATTCATGATTTAGGTAAATTTATTTTCGGTATTTCCTTTTTATGGACGTACTTATTTTTCAGTCAATTTATGTTGATTTGGTACGCGAATATACCGGAAGAGGTGACTTACTATATTCCAAGATTAAACGATTACACGTGGTCATTTTGGGGAATGGTAATTGTCAATTTCGTAGTTCCGATGTTGTTTTTAATGTCTAAAACAACCAAAAGAAATAGAAATGTACTTGCGGTAGTATCCGTAATTATTTTCTTTGGACACTGGATGGATATCTACTTTCTAATTACACCTGGTGCGATGAAAGCGGACGGTCAAATTGGAATTATCGAAATAGGTATGTTATTCGGATATTTAGGATTGTTCTTATTTGTGGTATTTAGAGAGCTTTCAAAAGCACCGTTGGTGGTTAAAAATCACCCATTGCTGGAAGAAAGTAAACATCACCGCATCAATTAATAATATTCAATGGAAACATCCTACGTAAGTAGGATGTTTCCTAATTTTCCTCAAAGTGAAAACTTTGGGTTTTTGTTTAAATAATTTTCAACTAAATCAATCAATATGGGCTTTTTATTAGGCTTTGCCGCTTTTCTACTTGCAGTGGTACTAATTGTTCAAATCATCCGAGTATTTGAACTTACTTCAAAATTAAGTGGGACCGATCAAAGTAAGATTAGTTATAAAGACAACCGAACCCGTGCCTACTCCTGGTTAGCATTTATGGTTTGGTATTTCGGATTGTTTATTTGGGTCGTAATAAAATGGGGGCCACTAATTCTTCCAGAAGCGGCATCTGAACATGGGGCCACTATTGACTTCTTATTCGATCTGAATTGGGCTATTTTAGTTATCCCATTCATTATTACGCATGTTGTTTTAGTCACTTTCATACTTCAATACTATGCGAAGCCAGGTTCGAAAGCGACCTATATTACACACAACAACAAATTAGAAATGATTTGGACCATTGTTCCAGCTGTAGTTCTTACGGTTATTATTATTTATGGTTTGAACACTTGGAATGAGTATAACGGAGATATAGATGAAGATGCCATTCACATAGAGCTGTATGCAAAGCAATTTGATTGGACCGCACGTTATGCAGGAGAAGACAACCAATTAGGAAAGGCTAATTTTAATTTCATTAATATCACCAACCCACTTGGGTTAGTGACCGAAGAAACGATTAAAATCAGAATTCAAGAGTTAACCGATCAAATAGCGGAATTAGAAGAGGAATTGAACCATGTACCGAAAGATGGTTTAAAAGAATCTGAAAAATTAGCGGCTATTCACCATAAGGAATCGCAGTTATCAAAAATTCATGCTTTTAGACGAAATAACGAGTTGTCTAAAAATGCCGCAAAGGATGATAAATTAGTAAAAGTTGAATTTCATATCCCAGTAGGACGTCAGGTTAGCTTCTCTATGCGCTCACAGGATGTTATTCACAGTGCATTTATGCCTCACTTCAGAGCTCAAATGAACTGTGTACCAGGAATGGTCACTCGTATGCGTTTTGTTCCAACGATAACTACGGCAGAGATGCGTAAGAAAACAGGTAATCCGGAATTTGATTACTTATTATTATGTAACAAAATTTGTGGAGCAGCACATTACAACATGCAAATGAATGTGATTGTAGATACTCCAGAAGATTACGCAAAATGGGTGGCTGAACAAACCACTTTCCATGCAAAGTTAATGGCCTCTTTAGGTCTACCAGAAACAAATAATCAATTAGCTCAAAACATCCAATAAATTAAACTATGAGCAGTACAGCGCACGCAGCAGATCATCACGCAGATGATCATCATCACGAAACGTTTATAAGCAAGTACGTTTTTAGTCAAGATCATAAAATGATTGCTAAACAATTTTTGGTAACAGGAATGTTTATGGCAACCATTGGTATGTTAATGTCTACCTTATTTAGAATTCAAATTGCTTGGCCTGGAGAAGGTTTTGCCATTGTAAATTTCTTTTTAGGTGACAAATGGGCTCCCGAAGGAATTATGGATCCTAACATGTATTTAGCATTAGGTACCATCCACGGTACGATCATGGTATTCTTCCTATTAACGGCAGGATTAAGTGGCACATTTGCTAACTTATTGATTCCTTATCAAATTGGAGCACGTGATATGGCTTCTGGATTTATGAATATGCTTTCCTATTGGTTGTTTGCATTATCATCGGTCATCATGATAGCCTCTCTGTTCGTAGAAACAGGACCCGCCTCCGCAGGTTGGACGGTATATCCACCATTATCCGCATTGCCACAAGCTATGCCTGGATCTGGGTTAGGAATGACGTTATGGTTAGTTTCAATGACTCTTTTCATTGCCTCTTCTATGATTGGTGGTTTAAATTACATTGTAACCATTGTAAACTTACGTACAAAAGGGATGTCCATGACCCGATTACCATTATCGATTTGGGCATTATTAGTAACCGCAATCTTGGGTCTATTATCATTCCCAGTATTGTTATCTGCTTGTTTACTTTTATTATTTGATAGAAGTTTTGGTACTTCTTTTTACTTGTCAGATATATTTATTGCAGGGGAAGCATTAGATTACAACGGTGGATCTCCCATTCTGTTTGAACACTTATTTTGGTTCTTAGGTCACCCAGAGGTTTACATTATTTTGTTACCAGCTTTAGGGTTAACTTCTGAAATTATTGCGACAAACTCACGTAAGCCAATTTTTGGTTACAAAGCGATGATTGGTTCTATTTTAGCGATTGCATTCTTATCGTTTATTGTATGGGGGCACCATATGTTCTTAACCGGTATGGATCCATTCTTAGGTAGTGTATTTACATTTACTACGTTATTGATTGCTATTCCATCTGCAGTAAAAGTGTTTAACTATTTAACGACTTTATACAAAGCAAATATTCAGTTCACCCCAGCAATGATGTTCTCATTGGGTATGGTTTCTACCTTTATCTCTGGTGGATTAACTGGAATTATTTTGGCGGATGCCGCTTTAGATATTACCGTTCACGATACGTATTTCGTAGTGGCTCACTTCCATATTGTAATGGGGTTCTCTGCAGTAAATGCAATGTTCGCTGGAGTATATCATTGGTTCCCGAAAATGTATGGTAGAATGATGAATCAGAAATTAGGTATCATCCACTTCTGGGCCACATTGGTATCTGGATATGGGGTATTCTTCCCAATGCACTTTTTAGGATTAGCGGGAGTACCAAGACGTTACTATACCAATTCGGAATTTCCATTATTTGATACGTTTATAGATATGAATGTATTGATGACTGTATTTGCGATTTTGGCAGCGCTAGCACAATTCATTTTCTTCTTTAACTTCTTCTATTCGATGAAGAGAGGGCCAAAAGCACCTCAAAATCCATGGAGATCAAATACCTTAGAATGGACTACCCCGGTAGAACATATTCACGGAAACTGGCCTGGAGATTTACCAGTAGTTCACAGATGGCCTTACGATTACAGTAAGCCTGGTAAAGCAGAAGATTTTGTACCTCAAATCGTTCCTTTAGAAGACGGGGAAGTAGATGGAGAACATTAAAAAGAAATCTCTTTTAAAATTCAAGCCCTTGCATTACTGCAAGGGCTTTTTTGTGTTTTTATTATTCTTTTTGCCCCTATTTACCCACGCACAATTTTTTGATTCCATTGAAACCAGTTTAACCTATAAACCCACCCTCGATCTAAAATTTGAATCTCGAAATTCTTTCTTTGCAAACGAATGGGCCATCATAAGAGGTATTCGTATTGGAGCTAACTATAATGAAACCTTTAAGGTAGGATTAGGTTACAGTTGGCTAGGTAAA
This sequence comes from uncultured Flavobacteriales bacterium, assembly GCA_913062955.1. Classification (GTDB taxonomy): domain Bacteria; phylum Bacteroidota; class Bacteroidia; order Flavobacteriales_G; family Salibacteraceae; genus CAJXZP01. The sequence continues at coordinate 13,156 of CAJXZP010000083.1, forward strand.
GAAATTAAACATACCATCAGCGTAAATGGTAAAAACACCCCAGCCGACTATTTTTTCCATTATGGTACAGGTTACGCAGAATATACTTTTTACAATGTGCGACCTTTTTCCATGACCATTTTTGCCTCTGTGGGTGGCGGTAGATCCTGGGATAGGTATATCGATGACACGGGCCAACGCCAAACCGCCAATAGCAGTTTCGTATTTGTATATGAACCCTACATGACCGGAATGGTGGATGTGCTCAAATACTTTAAAGTAGGTGGAGGAATGGGGTTTAGAATAGCCCTCTCTGGTAATGAATTTTCAAACAAAAGGTTGAGTACCCTCATTTACGTTTTCAAACTTCAGGTGGAAATCTCCAAGATTTTGGATGATACGGTTAGAAAATAAAAAAAAACGATCCGCATTAATTTCATTTTTTTACCCACTAATAGGTATTGCTCCAGGCCTCCAATTGTCACACCTTTGTCTTTATTTAAAATCAATCTAGATAAGACATGCGTAAATATATATATATCCTATTCTTCGTTTTCACCCTCATAGGATGTACTTCCGAAGATACACCCACCACCCCTGCATCCAACGGTAAAAAAATAGGGATCTTAATCGTCAACCATGGTTCCGTAGCCGAATCCTGGAGAAATCAATTATTGGACATTGAAAAACAAGTGAAACCTGCTTTGGTTGCAAACGAAAACATTTCGGATGTAAAAACAGCTTTTATGGAATATACCGAACCATCCATTGCGACAAGAATGAAGGAATT
>CAJXZP010000084.1 GCA_913062955.1 uncultured Flavobacteriales bacterium
ATGCAAATTCATTATTAAGTTATTTTTTATTGATTAATTTAGAAGCCAAACTAGTAAGATTGCGAACTGCGGTTATTGATTTCTTAAATTGTTTTTTTTCTAAAGAAGTAAGTAATCTGGCCATAACTCTGATTTTTCTGGGAACCAACTATTTACAGTTAACAGGATTTGATGGAACTTTATTGTCGCATAATTTTCTTTTTACGTTATATGCCCTACTTCTTTTTTATACCATTAAGTGGCATCAGAACCCGAAATATAAAACCGCGATTTTTATTGGATTAGCTTCTGGTTTCATTATTCTTATCCGACCATCGGAGGCCATTTGCATATTAATTCCCTTACTATGGTTTGATTCTAATACGCCCACTATAAAATCCAAACTTCAACTCCTCACCCAAAACTGGATACAATTACTGGTGATCTTGACGTTGCTTTTTGGCGTGTTTTTCATTCAAATGATTTACTGGAAATCGGTGACCGGTAATTTTCTTTATTATTCGTACACCAATGCCGGAGAAGGACTTGATTTTTTGAATCCGCATTTAGGCAAGTTTCTATTTAGTTTCAGAAAGGGCTGGTTTGTGTATACCCCACTTATTGTCTTCTCCTTTATAGGTATGTATCAAATGGCAAAACAAAAGCAATGGATGTATATTTCTATTTTGACCTTTGTACTATTAGATCTTTATATAGCCTCTTGTTGGACTACCTGGTGGTATGCAGGTGGGAGTTTTAGCTCCAGATCTATGCAGCCTGCCTATGCCGTACTCATTATTCCGCTGGCATTCTTCCTTCAAAACTGGCTAACGACTATATCCAGTACCCGCAATATAATTGGAGGCTTACTTGCCTTTTTTGTACTCCTTAATATGTTCCAAACGTGGCAATTCGAAAATGGAATTATTAGTCGTCAACGAATGACCCGTGCTTATTATTTCCAAACATTTGGAAAAACTCAAGTGAGCATTGAAGATGAAAAATTACTATTAGTTAAGCGGTCTACCGAAACCATTGAGATTTTTTCGGATTCAAATTTATACCAAGGCCATGAGATATATAACACTGATTTTACGAGTGGCACTTATGCATCTCCTGCTTTGGATAGTGGAATAGTACTTACGGGAGAACATCCATTTTCACCTGGGATTGATTTGAAATTTAAAGATATTACCCTACAAAACCATGCATGGATTGTTTCAGAAGCGCACGTTTTCTTACCTATAGATTACCAAGGGACCCTACCTGAATTGGTTTCGGCATTTCATCATAAAGGTAAAGCCTATAAATACAGAACTCGATTACTTCTTCCTGAAAGTGTAAAGTTAGGAGAATGGAATAGCCTGAAATTAGAGTACATGACCCCTGAGGTTAGGAGCCTAGACGATAATTTAAAGGTATACCTCTGGCATAGAGGGAACACGGATATAAAAATTCGCCAATTAAAAATACAGGTATTCGAAAAATTTTAAGTTAGAAGACTAATTTCTCGTTCTTACGGTACGCTGTTCAATTCTTTTTTCGAAGGTTTCCCCTTTAAAAATACGTTGAACGAAAATTCCAGGAGTATGAATTTCGTTTGGATCCAACTCCCCGGCTGGAACTAATTCTTCCACTTCTGCTACGGTAATTTTGCCAGCCATGGCCATTAGTGGATTGAAGTTTCGTGCGGTACCTTTAAAAATCAAATTCCCTGCTTCATCTCCTTTCCATGCTTTTACAAAAGCAAAATCGGCTGTTAAGGCCGTTTCCAGAATATGAGGTTTTCCGTTATACTCACGTACTTCCTTTCCTTCTGCTACTTCGGTTCCAAAACCAGCGGGTGTAAAAAATGCGGGGATTCCTGCGCCACCGGCACGGCATCTTTCGGCCAAAGAACCTTGAGGAATTAAATCCACTTCTAATTCTCCACTTAACATTTGACGTTCAAACTCCTCATTCTCCCCTACGTAAGAAGCAATCATTTTTTTGATTTGTTTGGTTTCAAGCATAAACCCTAAACCGAAATCATCTACCCCGGCATTATTAGAAATACAGGTTAAATTAGCCACTTTAGAAGCGACTATGGCTTGAATCGCATTTTCGGGAATCCCACATAAACCGAAACCACCAAACATCATGGTCATTCCACTTTCTATGCCTTGGGTAGCTTCTTCTGCGTTTGCAACAACTTTATTAATCATGTCAAATGTGTTTTAAATTCTGTTTACCACTGGGGCTCGCCACCTTCAGGACTAAATGAATTAGATTCTTTTTCAGCCTCACAATCCAATTCAATGCTTAAACTTAATGGTTTCTCAAAGGGTTGTTTCGATAAATTCAAGGTCGTATCCGCCCAAGCATCTTTCATGTAATACCCCCAAATAGGTAAAGCCGTATTTGCTCCTTGCCCATAATGGGTCCTTCTAAAACGTACCGCCCTATCTTCAGCGCCTACCCAAACTCCGGTGACTAAATCAGGAGTCAAACCCATAAACCATCCATCGGAGTTGTTTTGAGTGGTACCTGTTTTTCCTGCAATTGGCAAAGATCTAGGGAAACCATCATAATCTTTTTTTGGGCTATTGTACATCAAACGTATTCCGGTTCCTAATGTTCTCTTTGTACCCCATAGGCTTTCGTCTTTACCCGTGTAAGGACCTCTTGCTCCCTTTACCACACCTTCCATTAAACTTATCATGGTATAGGCATTTTCTTCACTCATAGCTTCTCGACTATCGGCTACAAAATCGGCAATTACGGCACCATTTTTATCTTCAATTCTCGATATGAAAATGGGTTCATGCCAAATTCCTTTACCCGCAAAGGTGGATAATGCACCTACCATTTCGTACAAGGAAATATCAGCTACCCCCAGACATAAGGAAGGTACGGTATCCAATTTACTGGTAATACCCATTCTACGCGCATATTCTATTACTGCAGCAGGACCATATTGTTTCATTACCCAAGCGGTAATAGTATTCATGGAGTTGGCCAATCCATATTTTAGGGTGACCATATCCCCATATTTTCCACCACTATTACTTGGAGTCCAATCTTGCAACAGTCCATATTCCCCTTTATAAAAGGTCGTTTTAACATTGGGCACTTCGTAACAAGGAGACAACCCATTCTGAATAGCTAAAGCATATACAAAAGGTTTAAAGGTAGACCCTACTTGACGTTTACCTTGTTTTACATGATCGTACTTAAAATACTTATAATTGATACCCCCTACCCAAGCTTTAATTTCACCTGTATGCGGATTCATGGACATTAATCCCGTTTGTAAAAAGGCTTTATAATACCGAATAGAATCCATGGGAGTTAAAGTAGTATCCACCTCTCCTTCCCAAGTAAAGACTCTCATTTTTATGGGTGTATTGAAAACGATGTCGATCGAATCTTCCGGAACTTTATGCGCTTGATGCTGACAATCTTGAGCGGTACACAACCAAACCGCTTCCCCTTCTTCGGTTTTAGACTCTTCTACAAAACTACCTCTACGACCACAATTGCCACATTCTTTACCTATCATGATGAAATAGCGTTGGGAACGTTTTTTGGCACGGTTCATAATACGTTGAATGGTTTCTTTTGATAAATCATTACTAAATGGTGGGTTCTTCCATTTTTTGTTATTGCTATCAAAATCCTTTTGTAATTCATTCTTCAAATGCGTTTGAACTGCGTTCTCTGCATAATCTTGAAGTTTTGAATTAATCGTGGTATAAATTTTCAGTCCATCCCGGTACAAATTATAGGGAGATCCATCTGGTTTACTATAAATGTAATTTCCATTGGCGTCTTTTTCTCTTAACAAAGCCTTCATTTTCTTTTTTAAGATCTCTCTAAAATAAGGGGCTTTCCCATCAATGTGAGTCATCGATGTATAATTAGATTGTAAGGGTAATTCCTCTAATTTTTTTTCTCGTTCTTCGGTAATATATCCATTTTTAGCCATCTGACCATAAACGGTATTTCGCCTATGGAACGTACGTTTTAATTTTTCATCATTACCTACGGGGTTATATAAAGTAGGGTTCTTAAGCATCCCTACTAAAATGGCACATTCGTCAATATTTAGTTGACTAGCGGGTTTACCAAAATAAATTTGAGCAGCCGATTCGATCCCTTTTGCATTATGGTTGAAATCAAACTTATTCAAATACATGGCAATGATTTCTTCCTTGGTGTATTGGCGCTCCAATTTTGCAGCAATCACCCATTCCATCAACTTGTATTTTATTCTTTCTATGATATTTCGGGAAGATCCGGAAAACAACAATTTGGCGAGTTGTTGCGAAATGGTACTCGCCCCCCCTCTAGTTCCCATAAAAGCGGTAGCGGTTAATACCCGCATAATATCAATACCCGAATGGCTGTAATAACGTTCATCTTCGGTATTTATCAATGCGCCAACTAGGGTATCTGGCAATTGATTAAAGGGGATAAAAGTCCGGTTTTCAATATAGAATTTACCTAAAATCTTTTGATCAGAGGTATAGATTTCGGTAGCTAAAACACTATTTGGATTTTCTAATTCTTCAAAGGAAGGTAACTCCCAAATAAAATTATTTGCTAAAGCCCAGAAAAACAGGATAGCTAAACCAATCCCCCCCAGAAACAGGGTCCACATCCCTATTACAAACTTAGTAAATCGAGGTTTTTCAGTTGCTTTAGCCATTCTCTAAAATTAATCCTTTATTCTTTTTAACATGACTCCTAAATTCTGAATATTAGCCAAGTAATCATTCCGCATGCCATGTTTTATTCGCATTTTATACTCCCCTTGCTTGGTGAATTTAAAACTACGATGTATCAAAATTGGAATATCAATCAAATCTCCCATTCCAGAACCGACCCAACGGCCATCGGGAAATGCTAAGGGGCAATTAACGGAATCCATATGTGTATAGCCATCCGGTTCGGTGGTTTCAATAAACAACCATAAGTTCTGATAGGCATATTCTGGAGTAATACGCACATCAAAAATCAAGTTGTATGTATGTACCGTATCAGGAGCGTTGAAGGTGAAAGCAACCGGTTGGGAATAATTCCAACCGGTAACATCAATTTCTTTCATTTGCTCATAGACCACTCCTTGTTCACAAGAAGTGAATCCTGTAACCAATAAGAATAGCCCAACGTATGTCAAAAACTTATTCACTTTTCTTTTCTCCACTTGGATTGGGCTTTCTGTTTTTGTTACGATTCCTGTTATTTCTATTTGGTCTTGGCTTTTTTGCCTCCCCATCCACATTTGCTTTTGGCTGATCACCAACCGGATTTTTTCCTTCTTGTTTTTTTGCGGAGGGTTTGTTTTGCGACTTATTTTTCTTTGGAGCGTTCCCTTTTTCTGGTTGGCCTTCTTTTCGGTCACCTTGTTTATTGGACGACCGATTATTCGACTTTTTCTTCTGGTTATTTTTAGCCGAAACCTCTTGGGGTTTGGAATCTGACGTTTGTGGAGAACGATCTCCTTTACCTTGCGGTTTCTTTCTCCGTTTATTTTTTGAACGACTTTTAGTTTTCGAATCAAATCGAGTTAAACTATCTTGTCCTACCACGTTTCCAAACTCTGGTTCTTGTTCTACCTCTACTAAGAAATCAGCAAAGGACTCCAATTCCTCCGGTTTTTCATCGCGTTTATTCAAATCCATTATTTCATGAACACGAGAAATGGGCAATACAAACACCTTGGCATTTTCGCCTAAGTAACTGTACCACATTAAACCTTTAAAAATGTCGGATTTAAAACAATAAGCTTTTCCTTTTTGAGTATGTAATTTCACATCGCTACTAGGAAATCCTTTCAAGGCATCCATGTAACTATCTAACTCATAGTTTAAACAACATTTCAGTTTACCACATTGACCCGCCAATTTTTGAGGGTTAATGGATAACTGTTGGTAACGAGCTGCGTTTGTGGAAACCGATCTAAAATCAGTTAACCAAGTAGAACAACATAATTCTCTACCACAAGAACCAATACCTCCTAATCGGCCCGCTTCTTGACGAGCTCCAATCTGACGCATTTCAATTTTCACCTTAAACTGATCCGCTAAATGACGAATTAACTCTCTAAAGTCCACTCGTTCATCAGCCGTATAATAAAAAGTTGCCTTTCCACCATCAGCTTGGAATTCCACATCCGAAATTTTCATATTTAATTTCAGTTCCGTGGCAATATTTCTAGCTCTGAGCATTGTTGGACGTTCTTGTTTCAAGGTGTTTTGCCACTTCTCCACTTCCGCCTGGTCTGGTTTGCGCTGTATATTCAGGATGTCTTTTGAATCCGGTGCGATTTTTTTAATTCGCATTCTTCGGCTCACTAATTCCCCTAACATACTCACAACACCCATATCATATCCAGCTGCTGATTGTACTACAACCGGCTCTCCTGGATGGATGTCCAATTTATTGCTATTTCTAAAAAACTCCTTACGAGTATTTTTAAATTTTATCTCAACTAAGTCGTAATTGCTATATCGGTTGGGCTCCATTCCGGTTAACCAACTATATACATTCAGCTTATCACACCCCGAAGTGGAACATGAACCGCTTGATTTACAACCGCCAGAAACACTACCAGAACCTGAACTCGTACTACAACTTGTACATCCCATAATTCTATTTTTTCTTGGTGAGTTTTTTATTAAACCTCACTCGAATTGGTAATAATTTCAATAACCAACAAAAGAACGCAATTTATTGCAATTGTTGTTACTCATATGGAGTTTTTACCATTCTAAGAACGTTAATAAATTTGAACGAAATAAAATATACCAATTGGTATATTTTTAATTACATTTGCCTTGTGGCTAGCAAAGCAGAAATAACATCCGAATTTATTATTCGAACCATTGCCCCGGTCTTTAACAGGAAAGGGTATTCGGGCACCAGTATGGCTGATATTACCGCTGCAACAGGCTTAACCAAAGGGGCTATTTATGGCAACTTTCGGGATAAAAATGAATTAGCGGTGAAGTCCTTTGTCTACAACGTTAACATTGTAGCCTCCAAAATTGAAGAGGCCATTCAAAGCCAATCCAGTAGTTTAGGAAAGCTCTTCGCTATTTCCTTTTTTTACAAAGATTACTACGATTTCACCTACAGATTTGGTGGTTGCCCCATCCTTAACATTGGTATTGATGCGAATCATCAAAACCCAGAGTTAATGGAAAAGGTTAAAAAGGTGATCCACAACTTACAGAATAATTTGACGGTCATCATTGTTCATGGAATTACCTCGGGTGAAATAAAACCCGATGTAGATGCGCACTATTACTCCAGACGAATTTTCGCGATGATTGAAGGAGGCATATTTGTGGCCACCATGTTAAAAGACAAAACCTATATGGAAGACCTCACCCTAACGATCGACCATTTAATAGAAACCGAATTAAAGAAATAATTTTTTTGACTAAAAATATACCGATTGGTATAAAATCATGATGCAGCTAATTAAACCATATTTCAAAACATTATCAGCCATCAGTCCGAGTTTAGCTTCTAAAAGGGCTTTCGAAATGTTTAAGAAAGTCCGTAAAAAAGATATTCGCGACCGAGAGAAACCTTTTTATGATAAAGCCCACGCATACGAGGTTCCGTACCAAAACAAAGCCATTCATTGTTATTCATTTGGAAACCCAGAAAACGATATTGTGGTCTTAGTTCATGGTTGGGATTCTAACGTAGGAAGCATGTACAAGTTTGTGGAACCCTTACTGGCCAAGAATAAATACGTCCTAGGTTTTAACCTTCCCGGTCATGCATTTTACTCGGCAAATAAAACCAATTTGTTTGAAGCCAAAGAATCGTTTAAAATCTTTATGCAAGCATTACCTAGGGAGCGTAAGATTGATATTATCTCCCATTCTTTTGGCTCTGCGGTCACCACTTTCGGGCTCTCTGAAATGAAGTTTAAAGTGAATAATTTGATATACCTAACCAGCCCAAATAAAATGGAAGACATTTTTAGGGACTTCAAGAACTTTATTGGTTTGAATGAAAAAGCATATCAACTATTGAAAGATCGAGCCAATAAAATTTTAAAGGAACCTCTTGATCTAGTAAATGTAGATACTCGAATGAAATTGGTAGATTTTAGTCATTTATACCTCTTTCACGACCGAGCAGACAAAATTATTCCGTATACGTATTCGGTAAAAATCAACGAATCTGTATCCAAATCCACCTTGTATTCTTTTGATAAATTAGGACATTATAAAATGCTATGGAACGATGCTTTAATTGCTAAAGTAATGCATGTTATTGATCAAGACTAAGGTATTCCGTCCTACGTGAAATTAGAGTGGTTCCTTATAACAACACCAAGAAGTTTTATTATTTACATACCCCTTGGGGAGGTTGGTCACATCTTTTTAAAAATGAAAGAAGAACAACTATCGTTTAATAAATCGATTCAAATCCTTTCGCTCGAGAACATAAATAAAGAGGAGGAAGCACACCATTAAAACCGTATTGCCGGCATATTTAGCCCAATCGGAATTCCACTCTACTAATGTGCTGACGTACCATAACAAAACAGAAACGACACTATAACTTAGGATCTTGATTAAATCGTAAGGTATATTAAAATATTTCTGGCCTAAAACATAACTCATTACAGCCATGGAGCCGTAAGAAGCAAAGGTGGTCCATGCCGCACCTTCATATCCCATTTTGGGTATTAGATATAGATTTAAGCTGATCGTTATTATGGCTCCAACAATGGCTAAGATGGCTCCGTAAATGGTTTTATGAGTCAGTTTATACCACACCGACAAATTGTAAATCCAACCTAAGAAAATATTGGCAAACAAAAGAATGGGCACAATGGTTAATCCTACCCAATAGGATTCTCTACGGATCAATAGTTTAATGATATCCAGGTATAACATCACTCCCAAAAACAACAGAGTCACCACAATGGTATACCACTTCATAACATCCGCATACACCTTACGGTTGTTACCTTCTTTGTCTTGTGCAAAAAAGAAGGGTTCGGCTGCATATCTGAAAGCTTGTGTAAATAGGGTAATCAAAACCGCCAGTTTGTACACCCCGCCATAAATACCCACTTGTGTTAAAGCTTCTTTGGTTCCAAGGGTGGGCTCCAGTAACACACGAATCAACCTACGATCTAGCGTTTCGTTAATGATTCCTGCAAATCCGGCTACCACCAATGGAGATGCATATAAAAACAATCTTTTTAATAAGGTGTAATTAATATTAAAATCGAACCCCTTATACGAACTCGTTATCAAAATAAACTTCACAAAGGCCTGTACCATATTGGCAATAAAAACATAGCCCACCCCAATAGCGGGATCAAAAGCAGCTTCGGTAATCCAATTCCCTCCAGCTTGATCCACATTCATACAATAGAGAATGAAAAACAAGTTCAATAAGATGTTAACTCCAATACTGGAGAAATTTACAATAGCGAATTTCTTCGCTTTATTTTGCTGTCTTAACTGGGCGAGTGGGATTACGGATAGTGCATCAAAGCCCAACGCTATCCCCATCCAAATGACATACTCCGGATTATTGGGGTACAACATGGCATTTGCCACATCTTGGGTAAACCACAAAACGCCCCCCAAAAACAAGAGGGAGGTCAAGCCCACAAAAAACAAAGAAGTTTTAAAAACCTCATCCGGTGAAAACTCATCCTTGGATGAAAACCGGAAATAAGCGGTTTCCATACCCCAGGGTAAAATAACGGCCACAAATGCTACCAGCGCATAAATTTCGTTTACAACACCGTATTCTGCAGGGGCAAACATTCCGGTGTAAAGAGGGAAAAGCAGGTAATTTAAAAACCGACCCAAAATACTAGGCAAACCATAAATGGCTGTTTGTCCTGCTAGTTTTTTAAGTTTACTCATAAAATGGAATCCCTACAATTTAGTAATTGGGCCGAAAAGTACATATAACCACGGTTTCCAACCCAATTTGTTTGGATACTTTTCATAAGCAATAGTGAGTTCCCGAGTTATATTTGGGAGTTAACGATTAAGTATTTATCCCCTTCCCGAAGAATAAGGTGTTCGTGTAACGCACCATCTCTTAAAATTTGCATATCGAAAGAAGCCTCTCCGGATAAGATTTCTATCTCTAACTGCACAGGACTTCCTTCTTCAACGCCATTAAAAACTTCCGATTCCCAATGCCAAGAGTTAATGGGTCCAACCACCTTGGTTCCACCACTTTTGGTCATGTAGGTAATCCGATACACTGGGATTTGATACCCTTGGTTAACGGCCTTATATTGTACCTCCCATCTTTTCATATTCACCTTTTCACATCCAGAAACCAGAAGGGTAAAAATCGCCCCGAAAACAATCCACCAAATTTTCATTTCACTAAATTAATAGGTACGTACCAAAAATTCAAATCTTATTTTTGGCACATGAGTTTAACCATACAAACGGACGAGCACTTCATGAAGTTGGCTCTCGCTGAAGCAAAAAAAGCATTTGATGCCGATGAAGTTCCTGTGGGAGCTGTTATTGTGCATAAAGGGCAAGTCATTTCTCGGGCGCATAATTTTACCGAGCGGCTCAATGATGTTACGGCACATGCCGAAATGCAAGCATTTACGGCAGCTGCCGAAACTTTGGGGGGTAAGTACTTATGGGACTGCACCCTTTTTGTCACCCTAGAACCTTGCGTGATGTGTGCTGGGGCTTCTTTCTGGACTCAAATAAGTAGAATTGTTTATGCTGCTCCAGATGAAAAGCGAGGTTTTAACAAAATCAAATCGACTTTACTTCATCCTAAAACAGAAATTAACGGAGGCCTAATGGCAGACGAAAGTGCCGCATTATTAAAAAAGTTTTTTCAAAATAAACGCTACTAAATCTCGAAATTAATCGCATAAAAAAAAGGGTGTCTTTCGACACCCTTTTTTATTGAAACCTATTTTTACTAGTAAATAGTAATTCTTTCTATTTGTATTTGATCTCCCGTTTTCACCACTACAAAGTATAAACCTTGTGCTAAATCATTCAGATCCATGGTGGTGGTCATCTCCGATTGCTTGGTCGTTTCCAATACTAGAGATTTCATTAACTGACCATTAGTAGTCATTATTTCTATTTCTACGGACTCACCCATAAATCCTTTTAAATCGATGGTTAAATCCCCTTTTGTTGGATTAGGATACATTGAAATCGTTAGCGATTTACCCGGCTCATTAATTCCACTACAAATATCAAAGGTTACCGAAACAGTATCATTAGCCTTACACCCATTTGCATCTTCCACCTGAACAGAATAATCACCTGTAGTAGTCACCGCTTCTATTTGAGAATTACCACCGGTAGACCAAACATAAGAACTAAATCCAACCCCGGCATCTAATATATAATTATCTATACCTTGATCTGTACAGATAATAGTATCCTGACCTAAATCTACTGTTGGATTAGCCCACATATTCACCGTTACATCATCGTCATCTACACACCCATTAATGTCGGTAGCCGTGACCAAATAAGTACCACTGGTATTAATGGTAATCGCTTGGGTAACTTCACCGGTAGACCAGGTATAAGAAACAAACGAACCGGCATCCAAAATTTGATCAACTCCTTCACAAACGTTCGATATATCCGCACCTAAATTCACTACTGCTGCAGGGAATAATACCACATCAACGGTATCGTAGGTGGTACATCCATTTGCATCTACACCAGCGAACATTACAGCGGCATTAGAAGTGACCTGAACCGAAGCGCCAGAGCCTCCAATGGACCAACCGTAAGAATTGAATGAAGAACTCGCAGTTAATGTCACCGAAGCACCACAATAAGTGGTATCGGTCGGCAACATGGACGGAGTTACTGGATTTACAGAAGTAACAATCGCAGTATCGTTTAACATACATCCATTTCCATCCATAATCACAACCACATACGTTCCAGCAGTAAGTGCAATTGCATTATTTCCTGTTTGCCCATTAGACCATGTTGTGGCATAAGGAAGTGTTCCACCTATTGGATTCACGATGACGGATCCGTTGATATCTGAAGCACAGTTTACATTGGTAATATTAAACCCAATATTGGTTAAACCTTGAGGATCTAAAAGCACTACATCTACCGTATTGGAACAGTTATTTGCATCCGTAATAGTTACGGTATGCATACCTGCGGCAATCAATGAATCTACATCCGTAACATCGCCAGAAGGCCATTGGTAAGAATAACTTCCTACACCACCCGTAGCCACTACCTGTGCCCAACCATTAGAATCACCTACACATAATGGGTTTTGAGTTAACCCAGTTGTTCCAGCAATTAGTATTGGTTCTGTAATTACAATGTCAAGTGTATCGATACAACCTAAGTTATCTGTAACAAAAGCAGTATATGTTCCTACGGGTTGATTTGTTAATGCGCTATCCGACCCTGCGACTGACCAGTTAAAATTGGATGTTCCTGAACCTCCCGTTGCCGTAACTAAGATATTCGCAGTTGAGTCCCCATTACATAAGATATCTGAAGCACTTACCAAGGTCAAATCTAGATTTGAAATGGCGCTTAAGGTAACGGTAGTTGAATCTATACATCCATTGGCATCCGTTACTGTTAACACATTAATACCCGATAGTAATGCCGTGGCACTTTCGGTTGTTTCGCCTCCCGTCCATATATAACCATAAGGGGAAGTACCCCCTGAAGTTGATGTAATAGCTGAACCTGTGGCGACACCAAAACAATTTAAGTCCATAGAACTAACCAATGAATTTGAAAGTAAAACAGGCTCTGTAACGGTATTGATTAAGGTATCCGCACATCCATTGGCATCCGAAATAGTTACGGAATATGTATTTGCCGAAAGATTTAATGCGTTACTCGTGGTATTTCCATTAGACCACGCAAAAGTATATGGAGTTGTCCCCCCTGAAACAAGGGTATTAACTGCTCCATTGGTATCCGCATTACATAAGGCATGAACAGCCGTAGCTGAAGACACCAGGTCGGAAGGTTCTACTACCGTTACTGAAATGGTATCCGTACAACTATTGTTATCTGTAACCGTAAGTGAATAAACACCTCCACCTACTGCATTTAAAACACTATCTGCATCCCCGTTATTCCAATTATAAGAATAACTAGAAACACCTCCTGTTACAGAAACAGCAACCGCTGCGTTGGTATTTCCAAAACAAAGTGGATTGGATTGATTAGCGATGGATAAGACCATATTTGCCGGTTCCGTAATGGAAACTAAAGTCGTATCCTGACAGTTATTTGCATCCGTAACTGTAACAATATAGTTACCGGAAATCATGGCACTTAAAGATGCTGAAGAAGCACTGCTTGGCCAAGAATAATTGTAAGGCGATTGTCCACCAACTACGGCAACCGTTGCGGTACCAAGAGCATCCCCATAACATAAGTTAGGAGTTGAACTCACTACATAAGCAGATAATGAACTTGGCTGCGTCAGATTCGCTAATGCAGAATCCACACAATTGTTTCCATCCGTAATGGTCACTCGATAAAACCCAGAGCTTTGACCGTAAATACTATCCGAAATGGATCCCGTTGACCAATTGTAGGTATAAGGTAAAGTACCACCTCCAGCAGTAACTACTGCAAAACCGGTAGATAAACCACTACACGCTACATTTTGTGAGTTAGTAATGGTAGCCGTTAAGTCTGTTGGCTCTGTAATAGTGATCGAAGTTAAATTTGAACATGCATTTGCATCGGTCACTGTTAAAGTATAGATACCAGGCCCTACACTTGAGAAAGTGTTAGTAGCCGAACCATTTGACCATAAATAAGCATATGCCGGATTTCCTCCGTTAACACTTATAGTGGCAGAACCG
>CAJXZP010000085.1 GCA_913062955.1 uncultured Flavobacteriales bacterium
TTAGATCCAAACAGGTCTATGGATGAAGTAAAATTAAGTATTATTCGTCTTATTGCTAAGTTACCTACTATGGCGGCTTGGTCTTACAAAAATGAAAAAGGACATCCTTTAACGTATCCGAATAACAAACTGGATTACGTGGATAATTTCTTACATATGATGTTCGCATTACCAACCGATGACTATAAAGTGGATCCGGTTGTTTCTAAGGCATTGAACAAATTATTGATTTTACATGCTGATCATGAGCAAAACTGTTCTGCCTCTACGGTACGTCTAGTGGGTTCATCTCATGCAAGTTTATATGTTTCTATTTCGGCTGGTATCAATGCACTTTGGGGGCCACTTCATGGAGGTGCTAACCAAGCGGTTATTGAAATGTTGGAAGAGATAAAAGCAGACGGTGGAGATACCGAGAAATTTATTGCGAAAGCAAAAGACAAAGAAGATCCATTTAGATTAATGGGCTTTGGACATCGAGTTTACAAAAACTTTGATCCTAGAGCAACAATCTTAAAGTCTGCTGCGGATGATGTTCTCAAAGCTATGGGTGTGGAAGATCCTATTCTGGATATTGCCAGAAAATTAGAGAAACACGCATTAGAAGATGAATATTTTGTGAAACGTAAATTATATCCAAACGTAGATTTCTACTCGGGTATTATTTATAGAGCATTAGGTATTCCAACGGAAATGTTTACGGTAATGTTTGCATTAGGTCGTTTACCAGGATGGATTGCGCAATGGTTAGAAAACAGACAAAACAACGAACCAATTGGTCGTCCTCGTCAAATTTATACTGGAGAAAAATCAAGAGATTACGTTCCTATGGAGAACAGATAGTTTTCTATTAATAAATTGAAAAGCCGCTTTTAGTAAAAGCGGCTTTTTTTTGTGAAAAATTTCGGGTGCTTTTAGATTTTTATTTGGTAATTATATAGGATGCACTATATTTCAAAAATGGAAGTATACGCGTAAAACGGATTGCTTTTAGGCGTATGAAATTGTAATAAAATGGAATAGAAATGAATAATTTGAATAGGGCTAAAGTTGAGGCTCCAGCTAATGCATATGCCCCCTTTACCTGTCAATATACACCACAAATCCCGGAACTGCTTTTACGACTTAATTGTACTATATCAATTTCAACCTATCAAGCGGGAAAATTAATTTTTTTGTCCCCTAAAGATGAAAATTCTTTGGTTCAACTGCCTCGCCACTTTGATAAACTTATGGGGATTGCCTATGATGCGGAGAATGATAAATTGGCGTTGGCCTGTAAGGAGGAAATCCTAATCCTTGCGAATTCAAAGCAATTAGCGGAGCATTATCCGAAAGCACCTAATACCTATGATTCCATGTATATGCCTAGGGTTACCTATCATACGGGAGCCTTGGATATTCATGATTTACATTTTGGTAACACTGGTGAGTTGTTCGGGGTTAATACCTTATTCTCGAATATTGTGAAATTTGATAGTAACTATAACTTCACTCCATATTGGACCCCTCCGTTTATTGATAAATTGGTTTCTGAGGATCGGTGTCATTTAAATGGAATGGCTTTTAAAGAGGGGAAACCTAAATATGTGACAGCTTTTAACCAGGGGAATGTCATGCAAAGTTGGCGTGAGAATATTACAAAAACCGGGGTTGTTATGGATATTGAGTCCAATGAGGTGATTTTGGATGGGTTGGCTATGCCACATTCTCCCCGAATTTTTGGGGATGATTTATTTGTTTTGTTATCCGCCACTGGAGAATTAGTTAAGGTGGATGTGAATACAGGGAAGTATGATGTAGTTATTAAAGTAGATGGATTTGTGAGAGGAATGTCTTTACATAAAGATTACCTATTTATTGGGCTATCGAAATTGCGTCAAAATTCCTCCACTTTTGGCAAATTAGACTTTGCCAAAACAGCGAATCAGGCGGGGATCTTGGTGGTTCATTTACCTACTGGGAGTATTGCAGGTAAAATTACTTATTTGTCATCTCTAGATGAAATATACGATGTTCATATTTTACCTGAGACTATTAGGCCAAACATTTTAAACACGAGGAATAATGATTATACCTCTGGGATAATGACGCCTGAAGCCACTTTTTGGGCAAACACCACAGTGTAAAATAAAATTAACCAAGTACTAAATTATTAATCATAACACAATGAAAAAAAATCAATACGCGCGAAAGAAGAGGCAATTAAAATGGTTAGCTAAACGGCTAAATATTTTGATAGAGAAGGGAGCATCCCGGACCTCTAGGGAAGTGAATAAAATGGTGCTTAAAATCAAGTTATTACTAGGCGAATTAGCGGGGGCATTTTCTAAATTTGAATTAAAAAGTGTTCTTGGAGGCCTTGCCATCGGTTTGGGCGTTTTTTATTCTGGGGAAACTACCGCCCAATCATTTCGACCTCCAGTTCTAAACCCATTTGGATTGGTTTCTACTTTTGAATATGCCATGCCCGCATTTGCGGATTTGGATGGTGATGGTGATTTGGACCTATTGGTCGGAGAGTATTATGGATCTATGCAGTATTTTGAGAATACGGGTACAAGCAGCTCTCCTAATTTTGCGTCTCCAAGTCGTAATCCTTTTGGGATTGTATCCACTAGTTATTTAGCGTATCCAAATTTTGCGGATATGGATAATGATGGAGATCTGGATTTATTTGTAGGTGAAGTATTTGGAGGCATGAAGTACTTTGAAAATAAGGGATCTAGTACTTCGCCCCAATTCATCGCTCCCGTAATGAATCCCTTTGGGCTTTCTTCGACTTTGGGTTTTGCAGTTCCCGTTGCATGTGATTTGGACGGTGATGGAGATTTGGATTTATTAGTCGGAGAAACTTATGGCGTATTGCAATATTTTGAAAATACGGGTTCTGTTTCTAGTCCAGTTTTTGCTGCACCTGTTCAAAATCCTTTTGGTTTAACCTCGGGTTCTTATATTTCTGCTGCAACGGTGTCGGATATCGATAACGATGGAGATTTGGATGTGATAGTTGGCGAGGCATACGGGGCCTTACAGTATTTTGAGAATACAGGAAGTGTAACTACTCCGTATTTTGCAATCAAGGATAAGAATCCTTTTGGGTTACAATCGGCTGTAGAACTTGCATCCCCCGTTTTTGTGGATTTAGATGCAGATGGTGACGTTGACCTGCTTGTAGGTGAATATTATGGCGGGATGCAATTTTTTAAGAATGATCTGATTAATGGTGTTTCTAATGTATCTATGGATGTTGAAGTAGGTTTGTTCCCGAACCCTGTAGTAGATGTACTTAATATAGAAATTACAGGCCAAATTGAAATGGTAGAAATATTTAACCTTTTAGGACAATCTATGGGGCAATATAAAAAACCGGGGAATAAAATTGATATATCTAATTTAAGTTCGGGTATGTACACGGTTAAAATAGAATTATCTAATGGGCAGTTTTCCATACAGAAATTTAAAATGCAATAAACAAAAAAGGCCGCTTTCAATTGAAAGCGGCCATGTTTTAGTGCCTTTGTTTTTTTTAAGATGAGTCCTATAATACAATAAATGAACGTGTAAAGGATTTGCCATCGATGGAAACTTTGGTGAAATAAGACCCTTGCGGCAATACGCTTGTACTAAAGGAAACACTTTCATTTTTCAGGTCAGAAAGTGACAGAACCTTTTTTCCAATGGAGGAATATATTTCCACTTTGTCTGGAATGTTTGTAGTTATCCAACTTATGGTTACTAGATCATTTGTGGGGTTGGGGTATACTTTAATTGGGTTTACCTCCTTGGGGATGCTACCGGTACTCAAAACGGTATGATCAATATTTGCCAGAGTATATTCTCCCTTTAAAATTTTGGAAAGCTCCATTCTCCCGAATTGGTTATTTGAACTTCCTAGAATGTTTTTCGTATAATAGGGATATTCTGCCCAATTCACATTGGCGTTAGGACGATATAATAACACTAAACTATCCTCCGTTACATTGACCAGCAAAGAATCTAAATATCCGTTACTTGCTCTACCATCGTATAAGAAATCAGCGGAGGCGTCAAAGGTATCCGTCCAGATTCCATCCACTTTCCAATACCGATAATTAGATAGCCTATATGCTTGGGTATTCCAATCCAATTGGGGTTCAGGAGCACTCCAATGGTGTTCAATTTTCACCAAAGTAGAATCATTAATTGTCAGTACATTTAGATTCCACATGGCATTAGAAAATGAGATCCTTCCAGTGGTTTTGATAATCTTAGTGTCATCTGTCGTTGCGTAACAAAGTTTGTTATTCCCATTCAGTGAAATGAAAGTAGGGTTTAGGACGGAGGTAATATTTACGATAGAAGTGTTGGGTCCAACCCCAATAATTTGTGTTTCCTTGTTGAATTGGGAATCGTAAATATCTATTTCGATTGGGGTATCTGAAAATTGCGCAGGGGCATGGTTTAAACTTTGGTTCACCGTTAACTGGATCTCATATTGCCCTGTGGTTGGAGTAACCTGGATGGAATCAATTTTGTAGTCGGGAAACCCGCCATTAAAAACCCACCCATCAAAAAAACCAATTACAGCTGTGGTTGAATTTGCTTGTAAATAGTCTCGAAATTGCAAACTCGTCATATTGTTAAAGGCATGTGAGTTTAGGAATCCAGTAATGGCTGGTCCAAAATTATTTTCACCCAAAAGCATCCTTAAGTTTTGAGCCACCAAAGCCCCTTTTTTATATACATGATCTCCATAGGTAAGATCATGAGGAACCCCCGAAATGGCGAGGTACCCCCCTTCGTTTATGTGTGCTTTTTTAAGAATATTAAATAATATGGATTTCACCTCTGGTTTAGCCATTTCCCATCCATACACATGCTCTAGGAAATAATTCGCACTAAAACTGGCCATTCCTTCATTCAGCCACATATCTTGTGGAGTAAGTGTAGTGACATAATTTCCCCACCATTGATGAGCGAGTTCATGTGCCATTAATGTTTCACTGTTTAAAGTCCCATCCACCGTGTTGTTGGGATACGTAATATTACTTGCATGTTCCATTGCGCCAGATGAAAAATTTACAACCGTATATCCAATTTTGTTAAACGGATAAGGTCCATACAATCCTTCAAATGCATTCATGGCATTTTTTAAATTGGCAAAAGAAGCCTTCAGTTTGGTGGTATCGGATGACTTGGCATATAACTCAATAGGAATGTTCGCTTGAATACCAGAATAGGTATCATGTACAATGGTATAGTAGTTTACAGCAAACATCGCTAAATAAGTCGGTATAGGTTCGTCCATTTTCCAATTCCATTCTACTTTATTGTTGGGTAGGGAATTACTCGCAATAAGCTCCCCCATACTGGTTGCGTAATGACTATCATCCGTGATGATAAACATGTTGTAGGTAGACCTTTCCTTAAAATTGTCAAAACAAGGAAACCAATAGCGCCCAATATTGTGCGGATTATCTTCAAAGCCAACGCCCAAATTAAAGGCATAATTGGTACCGAAGTAAACCCCTCCCCAACCGGAAGGATCCTTTCGTGTTACCCCATGATAATACACTTTAACCGAAAGTGTATCTGTGGTCGAATAGTTGTTTCCCAAGTTTACCGAAACCAAGGTGTCATTATAGGAATAGGTTAAACTAGTACTGTTTAACGTAATGGAATCAATGGTAAAACGCAATAAGTCCAAGCTCAATTTAGAAACATTTGATTGCAATGGGACACATTTTATTTGGGTATACCCACTAAGAGTTTTGCCGCTAAAGTCCGTAATGTCTAAATGAATTTCATAATCCAAAACATCTATAGTGTCACTCCTTAGATTCTCTGCATTTGGATATACTCCTACTTGAGCTAGACAAATACTTGAAAAGAGTACTAGAGTAATTAGTGATAGTATGGATTTTATTTTTTTCATCTTATAGAGTGTTAGCGGTTCTTTGTCTACTAGATTCAAACATGATGATGGCACCAGCTACAGAAACGTTTAACGAGTTGATTGTTCCTTTCATTGGGATTTGAGTAATACTTTCCGATAGTTTCAAAATGCCACCCGAAATTCCTTCATCTTCTCCTCCCATTACAATAACAGTAGGGATGGTCATGTCGGGATCGTAGATGGTATCCTCTCCTTTTTCAGAACAGGATATAACTTGTAATCCCGCATCTTTTAAATATTTTAGGGTATTGACCAAACTAGAAACTTTACATACCGGAATTTTAAGTAATGCACCTACGGATGTTTTTACCGCATCTGCATTTATGGGAGATCCTCCTTTTTGAGGAATTATGATACCATGTACCCCGGCACATTCTGCCGTTCTGGCCAAAGCGCCAAAGTTTCTGACATCCGTAACACCATCTAAAGCTAAAAATAAAGGCGATTTACCTTGTTCATATAGAAGAGGTAAAAGTTTATCTATGTCTTGAAATTCAATGGGCGAAGTGAACGCAATAATACCCTGATGGTTCTTCATGGTAATACGATTTAGCTTCTCTTTTGGAACTTCTTGAACAAATATTCCATTTTCTTTAGCCAACTTTCGGACTTGAACGTAATCCGGTTTACGTTCATCACGTGATACCATGATTTTGTCAATGTCTTTATGTTCTAGCAATGCTTCCTCTATGGGATGTAAACCGAAAATAATATTGGTGTGTTTTTGTGCCATGTTTAAAATTCTAATGATGTGACTTTAGCTTGTCGCCAAGAGTCAATTGCTCTGTACCACGGGTTTTTGTAAACCGTAGAACGTTGCAGTACGTAATCGTTATTTGTAAACGGGTTGTTTACCTTGGTGAAATTAAATGTGAGTGATTTGTAATTACTTTGTTCTCCATAAGTCCAGCTTTCCCCCGTTAGGGATCTGTAAACTAGACTAGGAGGTCCGAAAACAATAAAAATTATTCCTCGATCTGTTTTCCATCCTTCTTTAAAAGAACTGTAATAGTAATTGGCTGATTCAACGCGATTATAAAATCCTTTCACCAACTTTTTTGCTTTTTCTTCATCGCTAGTGGTACTGAGCCAAAATTGATCTACGGCCTTTTTATGGTCTTGATATTTTTTCATTTTTCCATATTCCTTACGTGAGGTAAGGAATCGAAGGGGCGCTAACATTTCTTCGGTGGTATTTACTTCCGGAAAATCATCGGAGTATTGGAACAAGCTAAGACCAGAATGTCGTTGATCATTATTTACCGCAAAATGAAAGATACCTGGCGAATCGGATTGAAAATGAATGGTGTCGTTTTCTAACTTGACTTCAAGATCTATATAATCATCAAAATCAAATGGATTGGGAGATTCTAAAGAAAAAGGAGGTGGAGATACCGGGAATAGGGTGGGGTAGTTTTTCCCTTTTACGGTAACGCCAGGTTGTTTTGTATAAATAATGGCTAGTTTTTCACTTTTATAGAAATAGTTTCGGAAAAGCATAGCGTTGTTTTCTTTTAAAATAACTTTAAAATACTGACGGCTAGTCACATCGGTTTTGTTGATATTTAGAAAGCTGATTGTTTTGGAATTATTATTCAAATCGGTGGCCGTAATTTTCAGGATGTAATTTGCCCCTTGATTAATTTGTATGGTAAATAAACCTTGTAGTTGTTTTAAACCAGCACTAGCGGTAGTATCAATTTTTACAAAACTAGAGCTATCAGAAACTTGATTGGAAGAATAATCCTGATAAAGATGCCATGAAATACGAACTTGGGCATTTAGGTTTCCTTGTTCGTTATTGGTTTTGTAGGTGAGCGATCGGTTTTCAAACATGTAATGAATTTCCGACTTGTCATTACTTACATGATATACTTTGTATTGGGGTTGGTGAATGTCGCTATTACTAGAATACATTTCTTTGAAATCAGTCTCACTTAACGAAACCCCACTTTTACAACTCGAGAGAATAGAAATACTAACGATGTACAGAACAAAAGATGTTAGTTTGAATATATTATTCATGCGTATGGTTGTCTATTTCAGAATTATTTGCTTGTTCAATAAGTTGGGAAGATAATGACTTATTGGCTTTTGCTCCAAGGATTTTTAATTTGTTCACCCTATTTATTAAATTTCCTTTTCCGGTATGCAGTTTATTAAATGCACCGTTAAAACTACTTTGTGTGGCCTCCAAATTCTTTTCAATCTTCTGCATTTCATCTATAAAACCAACAAATTTATCATGCAATGCCCCCCCCTCTTTAGCGATTTCTAAAACATGCTTGGTTTGTTTTTCATGTTTCCAAAGGGATGCAATTGTTCTTAGAGTGGCCAACAATGTGGTAGGACTGACAATAATAATATTGCGATCCCATCCGTAATGAAATAACTCTGTATCTTCTCTTAATGCAATGCTAAAGGAAGCTTCAATTGGGATAAAAAGTAGTGTGAATTCGGGGGAGTTTAATTGAGCTGTTTCGTAATACCGTTTTTCACTGAGTTCTTTAATATGAGATTTTAAGGAGTTTAAATGAAGTTTTAAATGGTGTGCAGCATCTAATTCATTTTTGGCATTCACTAATCGTTCATATGCAATTAAAGATACTTTTGAATCTACAATGATGTGTTTGTTATCCGGTAGGAAAATCACGGCATCCGGAATTCTTAAACTCCCATCGGATGTTTTAATATGTTCTTGGGTATGGAACTCAATACCTTTTACTAAACCAGAGCGTTCCAATACTTTTTCTAAGATAACCTCTCCCCAATTACCATGTTGTTTGTTATTCCCTTTTAGCGCATTGGTGAGGTTAGTTGCATCATCACTCAGTTTGGTATTTAATTCAACCAGTTTCGCAATTTCGGTTTTTAACGAAGCTTTGTCTTTGGCTTCCGTCAAGTTTTGATCATTAATTTCTCGTTTAAAATCGGTCATTTTTTCCCGTAAGGGATCCAATAGATCTTTTAATGAACGCTGACTAACCTCTTGAAAGGTTTGAGAATTCTTTTGGAATATTTTGTTGGCCATCAACTCAAATTCTTCCTTCAAGTTGGTTTGGATTTGATGAGACTCTTTTAGCTGAATGGATAACAAGTCGTTGGTGGCAAATAGTTTTCCGTTTTCTGAAATGAGCTCTTGTAACTCTTTTATCTGTTGATCTCTTTGGTGCGTTATTTGAAAAATTTGGTCCCGAAGGGCCATCGTTTCACCTTCTTTTTTCGCTTGATCCATTTCGAGTTTTCGGATGGCTATACCATTTGCTGGCGTATGGGATTCAATACGACCAGAATTCGCCCCTTTTTTTAGGAATTGGAAATACAATAGGGTAAGAATACTTCCTATCGTGAAACCAATAAATATCTGTAATACATCTAAATCCATCCGTGTAAAGCAAAGGTAGCCCTTAAAAGAGATTTACAAACCCAAAATGAATTTTACCCGTTCTAAAATTAATAGGATTCCCCTGCTGTGTTCCGATCGCATAATTCAACGAAAACATCCCCGCCTGGGTGCCAAAAGTGATTCCTGCGCCAAAACCGTGAGGGGTATCGGTGACAAAACGGGTAATAGTTGCAAGTTCGTACCATGCAAAATCGTAAAACACACTTATTCTCGAATTTCGATCAAAAAGTAATCGGTATTCTAGGGTTCCAATAACATAGGAAGAAGCAAAAATAGACTGTTCGTCAAATCCTCGTAACGAAAGCAATCCTCCCATTCGAAATGCTTGGTTTTCAGTAAGGTTAGTGGATTGTTTGACCGAGGTGTTAACCTGTGCCAATAATGTTGTTTGGGAACTAATAGGTTGAAAGTAGGAAAGCTTTAATTGGCCTTGCAATAAAGTAGACTCCAAGTTTATGGAGTCGTATTCTACGAGTTCCAAGGCCGAGTTACGCAGAATTTTATTGGTACCCGCTCCTCCGTTAATAGAAATCATCCAGCCCGAATAAGGGTTGAATTTGTTGGCTACAAAAGCGGCCAAATATCCGAGACCATATAATCGGTTTTCAGCGTCATTGTACGGGGGGATGGCAGTAGAGTTTTCGTAGTTGAAAGTGGAGATTAATGAAGTCGAAAAATTATCGAAAAAGCCTTGAAATTCAGATCCATTGTCCAATCTAAACGGGATAGTAAAACGATGATGTACATTGTTGAAGGTGGTGTCTCTACGGTAAATATTTAAATCATATCCTAATCCAAATGGCGTTTTGAAAAGAAATGGTACATGTATTCCAGCATCTATTTGTTGGGTTTCATCTTGAAGACGTTGCCATCTCAAGTTTAACCGTTCTCCTTGTCCAATTATATTTCCAAGACTAATTTTTATATCACCCGTAAGTACAAGACCATCGTTATCGGGCTGGGGTTGAAATCCAATTATTCCATCAAAAACATTGGCTTTTTTTGGTTTTAAGATTAAGATTATTTTACATGTGTTTGGAGTGAATAGGACTTCATAAGGTTTTAATTCTGCCATATAGGGATCTTCTTGTATTCTATTGGAAATTTGTCGGATAATTCGTTCATCATAGGGATGTGATTTTTTTAGATGAATGACATTCTCTATGTAATGACGATTTAGACGTGTGTCCTCTCCAATGATCTCGATGGAATCTATTTTATAAAATTTATTTTTCTTTAATAGCACAGTCGCTTCCACCTGATTTGAATTTATGGAAACATACCCCAATTTTATTTCTGCAAAAGGGTATCCCGTGTTTTCAAGGAGGCTTAGGGCATCTAAAAAGAATCGATTCACCTGTTTAGCGCTAAAGGGTTTGTTTACGTATTGTTTATCTCTAAATCCGGTGCGACTCAAGATTTCTTCATCTACCGAATCCGTATGTAGTTGAGTCCATTCATATTTTGTTCCGACAAATAGATGGGCTATTCTGGTTATTGAATCTCCGGTCATACTATCTATTGAAGCGGATAGATATCCTATTTCATTTAATTGTTTAATATAATCACGCAATCCAGTTTGAATTTCAAATTCGGATTTTATTGGGGTATTCAAAGGGAATTGGATCGGTAAATCCTGTTCCGATTTTATTTCAAGAGAAACGGAGCTCTGGGCGTACAGAATGGGTCCTGCCGTCATCCAAAGTAACAATATGGTAAATAGACGACTCACATTTCGATTATTTTCCAATCAATGGGTGTTTGATTGTGTTTTTCCAAGTACTTATTGATTTGGGAAAATGGTTTACTACCCCAAAAACCACGATAGGCTGAAAGGGGGGAGGGGTGCGCTGATTTTATAATGAGATGGTGATTCGTGTCAATTAACTTGGCTTTCTTTTGAGCGTAGGTTCCCCATAAAACAAAGACCGTGTTTTTTGTGTGTGCAGATATGAGTTGAATCGTAGCATCTGTAAATTCCTCCCAGCCTAAATTTTGATGAGAGTTGGCTTTACCTCCCTCTACCGTAAGTACTGCATTTAAAAGAAATACACCTTGGTGTGCCCACCCCGTTAATTCGCCCATACTTTTGGTAGGCGGTACCACGTTCAAGTCGGACTCTAATTCCTTAAAAATATTCCGTAAGGAAGGGGGACGCGTATTTCCTTGTTTGACAGAAAAACTGAGTCCATGTGCCTGATTGGCACCGTGATAGGGGTCTTGGCCTAAGATTACTACCTTGATTTGATGTAACTCCGAAATTTGGTACGATGTAAATATATCCGCAATGGGAGGGTATATTTGTTCTTTTGAGGTTTCCAGTTTTCGGAGAAGGGATTGAAACTTCGGGGAATTGATTACCGGAGAAAGCCATAGGTTCCAGTAAACTGGTAGTTGAGAGATGTAGGATGACCTAGCCATGGAAAATAAAAGAAAAAAGTGGTATAATTGATGTGATGCAATATAAATACAATAATTCGTTCTTATAACGGTGTTATTTTTGTTTTGTGATAATTAACCGGTATTTTTGTGCCATAATAAAAGAAACTAATGAAAAAGCTTGCATATATTTTCATCGCTATTTTTGGATTAGGTCTATTAGCCTCTTGTGCTAGCAGCCATCAATGTGCTGCCTATGGTAATACCTATCAATCTTCAGGATATAATAAGCGCTAGGTATTAATGGATTGGCGTAAGCTTAGCTCAGTATCTGAGTTTGACGAAATTTTAATGCAGAGTTCTGTTAAAGGCTCTGCATTTGTTTTATTTAAACATTCGACTAGGTGCATGGTGAGTACCATGGCCCTACGTTCTTTTGAGGCTGAATTTAGAAGTGAGATTCCGGCTTATTTTGTTGACCTTATTAAAAATCGGGACCTTTCAAATCACATTGCGTCTGTGACCAATGTGCCGCATCAATCTCCACAAGTAATTACCATTAATGATGGAAATGTGGTTTATTCAGATTCTCATTATCATATTTCTGCTGAGAAAGCTATCGTTTTATAACGTTATTACGTTAAGTAATTATAATGACACGGTTAGGATTAATGATCCGTGCGAAAACGTTATTTTTGAATCTTGTATTTACTGTGAAAAGAGCTATTACCATATTTTTTTTAATACTCTCATTTTTAGGCCTGCAAGCGCAAGTTGAAAAGAGAAACGAGGATGTTAAACTGTATTACCGAGGAAGTAATTCTTACGGTTTGACCTTGCATACCCAAGGATGGGGAATTAGTTATAAAAAACAAGTCCATCTCTCCTATAAACTGAAGCGTATTTATAATTTTGAATTTCAAAACCTGAAGCATCCCAAACAAGAAAAAGTAGTTAATAATTTCTTTGATGACTCTAAGGGGTATTATTTCGGTAAAATTAACTCCCTTTCTCATTTAAGAATTGGAATTGGTCAACAACATGCTTTTGCCTCCAAAGAAATACGAAAAGGTGTTCAATTAGCTTGGGTCTATGGTCTGGGACTAAATCTTGGATTAATGAAACCTAGTTACATTGAATATTTTGTAGATCCAACCGAGGCAGAAGTGGTGAGATATGATCCATCTATACATTCACCTGGGTTAATTAGGGGGAGAGCTGGTTTTTTCAAAGGAATGAATGAAATAGATTTAGTACCTGGTATTTATGGGAAGTTTGGGTTGAATTTTGAATATTCTCCATACGATGAAAAATTGAAATCAATGGAAGTTGGGGTAGCCGTTGATTGGTTTTATAAGGAAGTACCCCTTATGTACGATACATACAATAAACAATATTGGATTACACTTTACCTAATGTTAGAAATAGGTAAGAAAATTGAATAGATATGGAGCCAGGAACGGTAAAGCCAGTAAATTGGAAAAAGTTAAATCCAGAAGGAAAGACCT
Organism: uncultured Flavobacteriales bacterium; assembly: GCA_913062955.1. Taxonomy (GTDB): domain Bacteria; phylum Bacteroidota; class Bacteroidia; order Flavobacteriales_G; family Salibacteraceae; genus CAJXZP01. The sequence continues at coordinate 13,232 of CAJXZP010000085.1, forward strand.
CAAAAAAGAAACCGGATTGGCTTAGAGTAAAGCTACCGGTAGGGGAAGATTACAAGAAAATTCGAGGAATTGTTGGGGAACATAAATTAAATACCATTTGCGAAAGTGGTAATTGCCCGAATATGGGGGAATGTTGGGGAGCTGGAACGGCTACCTTTATGATTCTAGGAAATATTTGTACCCGATCCTGTGGTTTTTGCAATGTGCAAACAGGAAAACCATTACCCGCTGATTTAAAGGAACCCACCCGTATAGGGAGTTCTGTGTTGCTAATGGGGGTAAAACATTGTGTGATTACTTCTGTGGATAGAGATGACCTTCCAGATGGAGGATCCATTATTTGGGCGGATACGGTAAATAAAGTGCGGGAAATGAGTCCTGGAACGACCTTGGAAACTTTAATTCCTGACTTTGCAGGGAAATGGGAAAATCTTCAAAGGTTAATTGATGTGGCACCGGAAATTGTGTCTCATAATCTAGAAACGGTTAGACGATTAACCAAGGAAGTTCGAATTCAAGCAAAATATGATAGAAGTTTAGAAGTTTTATTACGTCTAAAAAAAGGGGGTATGAAAACGAAGT
>CAJXZP010000086.1 GCA_913062955.1 uncultured Flavobacteriales bacterium
TCTGTCGATTTCCATACGCCATTATCAGAAGCAAAATACACACAGTTTGGACACGCTTGACTCATAGATAATTTACCCGATTTACCGTTATTATTGGGTACGGAAGAGGAGGGAGTATAGGTGGTTCCTAAATTGGTGGAGTAAAACACATGATCTCTCACGCTATTCCAATAATAGGTATCTAAAATATAAACAATGCTATCATTTGTAGGATGGAATTTAATATCTGTTATATCTGCCGTAGGATATAAATTGGTCCAGGTTTGCAAGTTGTCTAAAGACCGATATACTCCTTTGCTGGTACCCATAAACACGACATCTGGTAATGTGGGATGGTAAACGATACTGAAAATTTTAAAATTGGACCCTAGACCACCAAAACCAACGGTGCTCGGGTTAAAGTTAGATACCCCCCAAGTTATGCCTCCATTAATAGACCTATAAATACCATGTGAGTTTCCATTTCTTGAATTCCTTACATTTATTAAAATAGAATCAGGATGGGTAGGGGATACCGCTATGGTATTTACACCACTTGCCATCAAGGTATCCGAACTACCTCCTTGCCAGGTTAGGCCCCCATCGGTGGTTTTCCAAAATCCGCCACTTCTGGAGCCTATGTACATTACATTAGTATCATTAGGATTCACATAATGATCCTCCACACGTCCTAATCCAGCCGAATATTGACCGGAGATACTATCAATTCTAAAAGGTCCTAATTCGCGCCAACCGTTCGTAAATGAAATACTTCGGTTACTAGAAGAAATAGATTTATAAGCATTTGCTACAAAAAAAGGGTCGATATTATTTCGTTCTCCACTTGGATAGTATTTGTACTCGTTGTTATTTTTCCAACGAAGAAAACCACTATAGCCGCTGCCTTTTTTATCCTTATTAATGGTATCAAAATGCGCTTCTGCTACCACACAAACATCATAAAAATTAACATCCAACTTATGGATCAAAGTTTTATATGACTCTTGTGCATAAGAACAACTGAACAGAATAAATCCAATAAATAGAAGGACTGACTTTCTCATTTTAACTCCAATTAATGAGGCTCAAATGTATTCAATGTTTGGTAGTATCAACCATAAGGGTGGAATGGTTTCCAATATGAGGTCCAGATCAGCCCATTACCAAACCATTTTCTCATGTAGATTTAATATTTTGGACGGTAAAAGGGTTACATGCAGCCCACATTAAATGGGAACTGCAAGTGCTATTTCAATAGGTGAATTAATTGGAAATGGAATTACCTTAAATTGGATTGCGTTAGTATACGGAGATAGTAGAAAACATGTTCATCAGAAATAGAGTCGGAATTGGGGGGGATTAAAACCATCCGAAACTTTTTCATTTTGATTTCTGAGGTCATTGAACACCATGGTAAAATGCAATTTGGCTATTCACCTCAATAAGCGTAACGGCTAAAAAATAAGTTAGGCATAAAATTTCTTGCCGTGAGCAACTTGTGCTGCCTGTAATGCGATTTTATACTGAGCCTGTCGAAGCATGGTTGCCCTGCTTGTGCTGAGCGGAGCAGAAGTAAACCTACGTCTATTATTAACAAGGCCTTTGGCCTGAAAAATAGGATAACTAGGCCTAGAGGCCTAGTTGAATCCAAGGTAGTCGTACGTGCCCTGAGCTGGGAGAAAGGAAGTCTATGCGGAACCAAAAGAAAAAGGAATACGGTAAATAAAACCCTTATGTTCTCAAATATTGAAGTTATTAAACGCTAGGAAAGATCGGTTAGTTCAACAAGCGCTTTCGTAAATACCGATTAATGGTGTAAATCATAGGAGACTTCCATTTTCGCATTACTTAAATAAAACTGGGAGTATAATTTAGCACCTGTTTCTTCCCTCTTGAAGATAACGAATGTCGCAGATAACCATTCTCCTTTCGAGTTAGCAAGCCTAAATTCAAAATCTATTGAACCCATTTTCTTGTTGTCCTTTTTTTTCATCCTAAGTATGGTATACGTATTGTCGCCTAATCTAACCACACCTTCAGCGATCGAAATTTCCAACATTTGGTAAGCGGTATCCAGCTCATACCATTTACCTGCTTCATAGCTATACGCATAGGAGTTAATGGTGACATAGGTTCCGTCAATTGTTGGAGGTTCATTTGAAAACGATGCAGTTGCTGTACCTAGTACGAACAAGGCTAATAAGACTAATTTTTTCATGGTGTTTTGCTATGGATTTGATTATTATTAAATGGGATACGATGCATTTTGTACCTAATTCCTTTACACGGAGTAAACAAACAAGAGTCCTAAAGTCTAATCTGTTGAATTGTAGTTAGTTGTGATATTTGTCTGGGTGTGTATTTTCCTGATTTGGGAAGAATAAATCAAAATGGGATTATCCCCCAATGAGCGAAGTGCCTCACCACCAAAATAGATTTCAGTTAGGCGTAGGCTCTCTTGTGCTGCTTGTGCCGAGTGTAGCCGAAGTAAGCGTAGCCAAAGAATGCCCCCGTTTTATATATACTAAGGTGTCGGACAGGTATTTAATTAGGGGGAGATGGGACACGGGTTTTCATGATTTAGTTTTTCAAGTGCTTTAATCGATGAGACCTAGGGTATTTTCTCCCCTTGGATAATGTGAGAAATAGGAAGTCCGATTTATAACGTATTGATTTCTTTTTTATTAAGTTTAAAAATGAAACTGTTTTATTTATTTTTGGCGCATGAAAAGGTTATTGATCCCTGTATTTATTATTACTTCTCTAGTACTTACGGCCCAAAATAACAGAAGGGTGTTGTTATTAGATTTAACGGCCATTAACTCAGAAACCAATAACTCCAGGTTCTTTGCGGTTGAATACATTTTAAACAATATTAAAGTGCCCTATGATGTGGGTACAGATTTCAATAATTTGGCTGATTATCCCGTAGTTATAGCTTCTTCTCGCATTAAGGAATCGGTGTTATCGCCCACTCAAATATTAGGGTTGAATGATTACGTAGATGGTGGGGGAGTGCTAATCACCTCCTCTTTACGAGAGCCTAGTTTGTTTAGTACCTTCGGTATTTCAAGCAGTAATTCTACGAATACCGTTTTTGAAATAACTTTTGATACAGATTCTGATCCACGTCTTTTCGAATACATTAACGATGATCTTGAAAAAACAATTTCCTTGGGAAAAGCTTCTAAGGGAACTACTTTTTATTCCCGACAATACACTGCGACTACCGGGGATGTAATGGGACGTTTTGAAAATAATCAGGCTGCTTTTATACGTAATTCGTTTGGTTTAGGCCATACCTATGTACTGGGTCCTGATTTTAAGGATCTCGTATATAGAAACTTAATGGGCTTAGATATTTCAGCACATAGAACCTATTCTAATGGGTTTGAACCTACAACGGATGTGATTTTCATGCTCCTTAGAAATATTATTAGAAAGCATATTCCGTATACCATTTACCCACATACCGTACCTAGTGATGCTAAATCTGTCGTTTTAATTACCCACGATATTGATAGTAAAACAGCCTATGATACCATGCATGTTTTTTCGCAATATGAAAAAAACCGAGGGTTTTCAGCGCAATATAATGCGACCGCTAAATATTTTGTTTCTAGTTGGAACAGTTATTACTCACCCGCAATAAACGCTTTAGAAAATGTATATATGCAAGGGCATAAAGTTAGTTCACATTCGGTAGGTCATTTTCCTGATTTTGCAGATTTCGACCTAGGGAATGTGGGTAATAACAATAATAATTATGCACCTCTCCATACTGGAGGAGTCACTACAGGGGGAACCGTTTTAGGGGAGTTAGAATTTAGTGCAGATTTATTGAAAATAAACCCAGGAATAAACATTCGTACTTTCAGAGCAGGACACTTAGCGTTTCCAGATTCGCTCGTTTTTGCGTTGCAAATTTTGGGCTATGAATTTAATAGCACGCATTCTGCCAATGATATATTAACCAATTTTCCCTATGAACAAATGGTGACTAAAAAGTTTACGAGTGTTAAATCCAATGTTTTAGAAATACCAATGACGATTAGTGATGTTTTTCCTGTGGATCCTATGATAAGTAGTAATTACCTACAGAAAGTAGCCAATTGGGGAATTGTTACCCGGCAATATGCAGATAACCATGCTCCCGTAAATTTATTAATTCATCCGAATAGAATTTATAAGCTACATGCACAGATGAAATATATTTCTGACTTACCTTTTGGAGTCGTGCCTTACAATTTTGAAGATTACGGAGACTTTTGGAAAGCACGCCAAAACCTGGAGTATAGTACCACCTTTAGTAATAATGTGTTGGAAGTACATTTTACCACAGCTTTAGATAATGAAATTTCTTTTTTAGCTGATTGGCAGCAGGGAATTCAAGTGAACTTTTATGATATGAATAATCAACAAGTAACTATGTTTCATAAATCCTGGAATGAGACACAAACCATTTTCTATCAAAATGAATTAGTAGGTATGGAAAATAATTATCCCATGAATAATGGAGTTTCCGTGTTTCCAAACCCAACAACCTCGACAGTTACTATCGATTTAAGGGTGTTAAATGGCGAGCCATTTGATTTAATCCTGTATGATATTCAAGGAACTAAAATCGTAGAGAAAAGGAATGAAAATCAATCTACTCTAAACGTGTCATTAACAGAATTATCAGCGGGTATTTACTTTTATATTATCCAATCCGAAAGGAATTCATTTATTGGAAAAATTGTGAAGCAATAAGCTTAACACTTTTGTTCAGCTTCATTTAAAGAATGTTATACGGTCACTGGAAAAGAGCCGCTATTACAACGTCATTATTTAGATATGTTTTAGGGATTAAAACAGGATTACGATATCACCAAATCACGGAAAGAATTAGGCTTCTATCCAAAATCATTTACCCGGGCATTAAGGGATGCTTTGACCTATCTGAAAATGAATTGGAACAACAATTAAACGGGATACAAAAGGCTAACCGCCATGGCGGTTTGGGAGCATACTCAAACCGCTTTTTTGTTGCTCATAAACGGGTTATTTTCCCTTTGCTATGGACGTGGGTATTTAGTTCGTTATGGATCAAAATATAAAATTTTATTAAAGGCGAGTTTCGGTAGCTATAAAGCTAAAAAAGAATGAAAAGGCTGAAATTTATTCCCTTGTTTTAAAATATAAAGATTCATTCTTAAAGAAAAGTCCTTATTTTTATTGAAAATACGGTCCTCCATAAATCATATCTCTAAAATAAAATACATCCGTTCAGTAATTTAATCTAAAATAAAATGGCCATTAACTATCCCTTTGGTTTACCCCTTAAACAAAATTTCGCAGAATATGTATACTATCAAGGTCTGTTTTTACCTCATGAGATCGATAAAATAACTAAGTTTTGGGAGGCGGATAAGACCTTCAAAGCGACCATGAGTGGAAATAAGGCCAATACTGACCGCTTGCGAAAAAGCCTGGTAATGTTCATTGACACCACCACTGAAAACGATTGGATATATAATAAATTAGCCGCTCTCGCAATCAATTGTAATAGCGAAAGGTATGATTTTGATCTCTTAGGATTTCATCAAGAATTGCAACTTACCCGATATTCTGAGGGAGATTTTTTTGATTGGCATTTAGATTTTGGTTCAGGGGAAATTTCTACAAGAAAATTGAGTTTAACCGTTCAATTATCAGATCCAAATGAGTATGAAGGAGGTGACTTACAGTTTAGGATCAATAATGAAATAGTTAATGCACCCCGAGAGAAAGGTACGATTGTGGTTTTCCCATCATTTATTATGCATCGGGTGACTCCAATTACAAAGGGAACTCGTCAATCCATCGTAGGTTGGGTATCAGGTCCCCCTTATAGATAATTACGTAGGTTTTACCGGAGGTAGTCTGATCGTAAATAATCCACCTTGTACTTGAAAACAGTCTAGTCCCATGGTGATACCTCGAAAATACTTATCGCAGTAATTGAATTTGTTTCTCTAATTCTTTGATTCTATTTTCTAAGGGCTGCGTAATTCGTTGCATATATTCTTGGGTGTAACGTTTTGTAATATGCTGTCTACAGTTGATGTCCCAGGCAGCTACCGTAAAAACAATGACTCTTTCTATTCGCGCTTTATAAGTTGGGTCCCGTAAAGAATTTAGTAACTCGGGATCATCGGTAATTGTTTTAGCAGTTCCCCATATTTTAATCCGAGTTTGACTTTCATAATCCATCATAAAAATGAATGCTTTATCGTTTTCGCTTAAATTCCCTACGGTAATAAATTGTTTGTTTCCTGAAAAATCAGCGAATGCAAGGGTATTTGAATTCAACACCTTTAAAAATCCTTGGGGGCCGCCACGATGTTGGGTATACGGTTGGCCTAATGAATTGGAGGTGCTTAAGTAAAATGAATCGCTTGCTTTCATAAAGTCGAGCAAAGGGGCGCTTATTTCCTTTTGCCATCCTCCAGATTCTTCCATTCGGGCGTAGCTGCCTCTAGAATGTTGTTTTGCTTGAATTTTTTTTACCGCTGGAGTAAATGCAATGTCGCTCGTAAATTTTAATGGATGCTTTGCCATATACGTATGGGGTATGAAAGATGTGATTATTCTAAAAATTGAAAAAATGGAGGCTCATTTTTAAACTGAAAAGCCTCCCAAAAAAACAGGTGCGCCTCATAAGATATTAACGGTACCTATGCGCTAATTGAGCTTAATTAACAGAGGGTTCTGGTATGGAAACCTCTACCAATTCAACCGAATATTTTATGGGACTGTTCTTTTTAAGCATAGCGCTGACTCCACAGTATTTTTCTTGCGATAAATCGACTGCTTTCTGAATTTTTTCTTTATTTAAATCAGATCCAAATATTTTATACACCATTCGGATTTCGGAATATACTTTGGGATGTTCTGTTGTTAAATCGGCATCGATTAAAATTTCAAAATCTGTGAAATTAATACGCATTTTTTGAAGGAGAGATACCACATCCATACCGGTGCAACCCGCTAGGGAGGATAATAATAATTTTTTTGGACTGGGGCCCGAGTCTCGTCCGATCTCTTTCGGAGCGTCAATTCTTAGGGTATGAGTATCAATTTGGCTGTCGAATGCCATGTTACCTTTCCAACGGGTATTTACAATATGTGTCATGATGTTAGTTTTATGATAAGAATGTTTTTTAAAAAAGAAGGAGAGTTTAGACCCTAAAAAGGGGACTAAACTCTCCCATACAATTAGGCTTTTAATAAAGCCATTTTGCCTTCGTAGCTAATTAAATAAATTAAGGGTAGGGCAAAGGCAATATGTCGAATGGTGGTAATTACCGGCATCATGGGTGACATATCCAAACCGGCCACTCCAGCGCCTAATAGCGGAAGCATAAATAACCATACGAGAGCCACCATTTCGGCCAAGACAAATAATATAGGTCTAAACCATTTGGGACCCATTAATGAAGGTTCTAAGCCGGCAAATAAAATGGCTAATAAAATACCGTTGCTGTAATGACCCACAACACCATAGGATAATCCTAATCCGGTTTTTGCGCCTAAAATTCCGGGAATGTCCCACCAGTTACCGGTGAGTACTAAGCCAGAAAGGTCAAATAAAATGGTTCCAATAATTCCTGCTATGATGGCGTTTTTCCAATGGATAGTTTTCATGTTTTTTAATTTTTGATGTTATATTTTAAAGTGTGATTGCGAAGAAAAACCCTTCAAACGGAGGGGATTCTTCATTTTTTTTGAATGTATATCTTCTGGTTGCGAGTTTGAATTCCTCTCCAAAAATCCAAGTTTCTAATTTATAGGATCCGTTACTGCTCCCTCCTTAATGAAGATACGTGTAAGTGGTAGTGCGATGATCAGATATGGAAGTCTACAAATTCTGATTCTTACCTGATCATCTTACTCTACCTTATTTTATGTTATTCTTTTTTAAGAAATTAAGGATGTAATCCGCTATTTCATCTCCTTTTTCTTCCAGAGCAAAGTGGCCGGTGTTTATTAAATGAAATTCTAGATTGTTAAGGTCCTTTTTATAAGGAAACGCTCCTTCTGAAGGAAATATATAGTCGTTTTTTCCCCAAACAATGAGTGTAGGTGGCTGGTTATCGCGCATGTATTTTTGCCATTTTGGATACAACGGAACGTTGGTTCGGTAATCGTAAAACATGGCCAATTGGATCTCGTTGTTTTCCGGACGAGTCAAATGTTGGAGGTCAATCTCCCAGTTATCTGGACTAATTTTGGATATATCTTGTACCCCATGGGTGTATTGCCATTTTAAACCATCAGGAGAGTGGAAGCCTTCCAAGGCTTTCCCATTTGCTAGCGTATTGTTTTTCCAATATTTCTTAATGGGAATCCAGAAATCTCGTAAGCCTTCTTTATAGGCATTTCCATTTTGAATAATTAAGGATTCCACTCGCTCTGGGTATTTTGAGGCAATTCTAAATCCAATAGGTGCGCCATAATCCATTAAGTATAAACTGTATTTTTCTACTTTTAATTCCGAAAGAAACGCTTCTACAATAAATGCCATATTATCGAAAGTGTACTCGAAATCACGCATAGCAGGTTGCTCACTTTTCCCATAACCCGGATAATCGGGAGCTAAAACATGGTAATGAACAGACAGGTCTGTCATTAAGTTTCGAAACATATGAGAAGAAGTAGGGTAGCCATGTAACAAAACAATGGTGGGTTTGTTTTTGGATCCTGCTTCCCGGTAAAAAATATCTAATCCATTTATTTGAATGGTATTATAACGGGTAGAAGTAGTATTGGAATTGAATTTTAAATCTTCTTTTAGTTCAATAGTGGTATATACATGGCTAGCCAAAAAGCGGAAGTTGGTCTGAGCGGCTTTATCACCATCGTATCCAGGAACAATAGCCGAAGCGGTAGCGTCACCAACCACTGCTACTTCAAATCCGTCCTCTAACAATTCTCGTAAATGAGATTCGACACAAAGGTTACCCGACATACCGGCTAATATGACTTTGTCTATTTTTTGCTTTCTTAATTGCAGACTTAAATCATTTTGCTCTGGGCCATAAATTTTGTGTGGACCGACTACGGTAACAAAATCCTTTTCGATGTATTTTTTGTAGCGATCCAAAAAATCGGCTCCGGATCCATCAAATCCTTCCATGTTTAATTGGTCCCCACGATCAAACATGGATATTTTGTGCATTAGAGTTTCTAAGGCTCCTTCAAATTGCCAATGATGATCATGCTCGTAGTAATAATGAGGGGATATAAAGACTTTAATATGACCTTCTTCTGCGAGTTTAAATAGGGTTTCTAAATTCTCGACTGTTTTGTTTTTGGTGACACTTTCGCCTACAACGCTCCAAGTCACACCTTGGGGACTCAAAAAATCGTTTTGAGGATCGGTGATCACAATAGCTGTGGTAGCATCAATCGTAAACCCTGGATCCGGGAGTTGGGCCAAAGCGGGCTTTAATGTTATGGTATTCAGTAGGAACGCTACTAAAATGTAATAGATTGAATTTTTCATGATTGATTGTTTTGAAAGTAATTATGAATTTATTAGATGTTCAATTTCTTGGGCTTTTGGAAAATCAATTTCAAATCCTCCATTATGGTAAATAGTATTGGTAATGGTGGTTAAAGCCACCGCAGCAATTAGTTCGGCAAAAGCGGCTTTATTGTAACCCGCTTCTAAAAAATTGTTTACCGCTGTTTGTTCTGGTTTTCCCTTCTGAATGACCAACTGACTTGCCAAATTTACCAAGGCATTCGATTTCGGGTCTTCGATTGATTTATCTCGAATCGAGAGTGTATCTTTTTCGGTAAACCCATTCATTTTGGCCAATGCACTATGGGCGGAAATACAATACGCACATCCGTTTTCTTGGGAAGTGATCAATGCAATGGCTTCATATTCTTTAGCGGTAAACTCGCCACTTTGAATCGTTTCTCTATAGGTTAAAAAACCGCCTAATAATTTATCGGAAACTCCCATAGACGCATAGAGATTAGGTAGCATTCCTATTTTGGTTTTAACTTGTGAATAGATTTCTTGGGTTTCCTTTTTAGCTTCAGTAAAGCCAATTACTTTAAGTGTGTTCATACGGTGTTGTTTTTAGTTTAGATTTTTAGTTAAAATTTTTTATCTGATTCTTTTATGGCTATATCATTCGCACTCATATCGCGAAAACTCATTTTTCCTTGGGCATCAAATCCCCAGTGTTCATTTCCATGGGTTCGATACCAATTGCCGGTGTGGGCATCCTGCCATTCGTATTCAAATCGAACCGAAATTCTGTTTTCCGTAAATGCCCATAAGTGTTTTTTTAATGTATAGTGCAATTCCCGTTTCCACTTATGGCTTAAAAACTGCACAATTGCTTCTCTTCCAGTAAAGAATTGATCCCTATTTCTCCATTCAGAATGGAGACTATAGGCCATCGAAATACTCTTCGGGTTTTTGGAATTCCAAGCATCTTCTGCCATTTGCACTTTTGCTAGCGCACTTTCTTGGGTAAATGGGGGTGTTATGTTTTTCATTATATCTAGTTTACGTACAGACAAGTCTGTCTTTATTGTGTTTTTAAAAAAGTTGCACCTTAGATACAACTTCGTTTAATTAGGCCAATACCTTTTGAGCCGTGATTTTGGCCGTAGATATCGGCCAACTTTCTTTTTGAATTTGAGATAGAATGATAGCTCCTTCTTGCAGAACCAAAATTTCATCCCCTAAGGCTTCGGCTTCTTTTTCTGGTATGGAATACGCTTCCTTGATTAATTTGTGAATCCAGTCGCGTAAGTCCGATTTATGCAATTGAACTTGGTCCTTTATTTTTTGATGATCTAAGGGAATATCACAGATGATGTTTTGAAATCCACACCCTCTATAATCTACATCCTCCAGCCAGTGCAATAGGTAGTCAAAACTGCCTACTAATTTATCTTTACCATTTGCCTTCTTCGCCACAAAATGATTTAAATTTCCCATCCACCTTATATGTCGTTCTTGCAAGTAGGCTACCGCTATATCTTCTTTAGATCTAAAATGTTGATACATACTTGCCTTTGCGACACTCGCTTCCGAAATAATTTGGTTAATTCCGGTTTGATTGTAGCCTTCTTGATAAAACAATCTCGAAGCCGCTTCAATCACTCTTTCTTTAACACTCAATTTTTTTATTTTTTCCATCTTGTTGCGATTAACGATGCAAACATAATACATATATTTAAGTACAGACAAGTCTGTACGAAATAGATTTTATTTTTTTTAATTCATCGTTTATTTAATGGATAATCAAATGCAGATTTCAATCTGTTGGTTGTGTATCACAAAACCCGATCCTTGGACTAAAATTGGGATAGGTATGTGAAATTTTTTCATGAAGTTTATTAGCAGCAAATTGAAAATTGTATGGCTGAAAACGGTAGATAATTTATCATTGTTGACGTAAGTGAATATTTTTGAATGGCGTAGGGTAAAATGAGGAACACCAAGGGTAGGTTACATATAGTTGAAAAAGTAGGTATAGCATTCGTGTTGGTGTTAAGTCCAGGTTATTTAGTGGCCCAAAACTGGGAGCAGTACACTAACTCGGAAATGGATTCATTGGAGGGGATCGAAATTTATTACCGGTACATACAGGTAGATGGGTTCGATTACTTGGAGTTTAAAGGCAGTACCTTAATCCAGTCACCTTTGACTTCTTTAGTCGCTGTTCTGCGAGATGTACAGGATATGCCGAATTGGGTGTATAATGTAGAATCGGCAAAATTGATGGTCATAAACCCCATGGAACGGTATACCTATTTTGTGCATAAATCGATTGGAATATTTTTTAAACCTAGAGATTCTTATGTGTATTCCATTCTAAATCAGGATTCAATTACACTAGATGTTTCCATTAAAGGCAATTCTAAACCCGATAAAGTGGAAAGGTCGGATCAATATGTTAGAATTGAAAAGGGTGAATCTCAATGGGTATTCATTCCCGTAAACAAAAACACTTCAAAAGTTATTTTTCAAGGTTATGCAAATCCGGGGGGATGGATTAGTTCTTCCTTATTAACACCTTTAGCGAAGAGTGAATTATGGAAATTACCGTATTATACCTTAAAGGAATTGAAAACACATATTACCGCAGAGAAGTACCAGAATGCATCTTACTCCTTTATTAGAAATTATTAAAGGGTGACTCAACTATGCTCGGATTATTGAAATAAAGGTTTACGAGTGATTGTCAAAAAAAAACAGGCTTAATGCTAAGGTTAAGGGCCTAATAATTACCGTATATTTACCCAATTTAAGCCATATTAAATCTAGGAAATGAATATAAAATTACTTGTTGTTTCGTTGTTCATCACTACTGGAGTTTTGGCTCAAAACACCGTGCTTCCAAAACAGTTAACACCGGATGAAGTACATCAAATTCCTGCGTATAATTTAAACAGAGCTGCCGTTGGTATAACCTCTCCACCTATGGGTGCGGTACGTACCATGGCCGAGTGGGAAGAGATTCAATCTTTAGTTATTTCTTGGGTAGGGTTTTCCAATATATTAAGTCAGATTACAGATATTGCTCAAGAAGAGTGTGAGGTAATAATTATCTGTTCCGATTCCAACTCGGTAAAGAACACTTTAACTGCGAATGGCGTCCCCTTATACAATGTGAGTTATATTGAAGAAGATGTGAACTCCATTTGGATGCGTGATTATGGAGGCAATACCGTGTATAAGAATGAAGTGGATTCGCTTTTCCTAGTGGATTGGATATATAACCGTCCCCGGGCTTTTGATGATAATGTACCGAATGCCGTAGCCGATTTCAAAAATATTCCATTGTATCAAACCAGTACCGCTCCTTATTCTTTGGTGCATACAGGTGGGAATTTTATGACCGATGGATTTGGAACAGGATTCTCGTCTAAATTGGTGTTGGATGAAAATTCATCTACGGGGATGTTTAATCCAGAAAACCTAACAGAAACTCAAGTGGATGACCGGATGAATAGTTTCATGGGGATTGATAATTACATCAAGATGGAAACCTTACCTTTTGACGATATCCATCATATTGACATGCATATGAAGCTTCTGGATGAGGAGACTTTATTGGTAAGTCAATATCCAACTGGAGTAGCGGACGGACCCCAAATTGAGCAAAATTTGGACTACGTATTGAATAACTTCAATTCCACGTTTGGAACGCCATATGAGGTGATAAGAATACCCGCACCACCCAGTGTAAGTGGCAACCATCCCGATAATGGCGCTTATTACCGAACGTATTCCAATCAGGTGTTTATCAATAAAACAGTGATTGTACCTACCTATCGAACCGAGTACGATACCATTGCTTTGCGCATTTTAAGAGATGCGATGCCTGGTTACCATGTGGTAGGAATTGATTGCGATTCCGATCCGAACAATATCATTCAACTTAGTGGGGCTATTCATTGTATCACTAGAGCTATTGGTATTCAAAACCCGTTGCTTATTTC
>CAJXZP010000087.1 GCA_913062955.1 uncultured Flavobacteriales bacterium
CCCCAAAATATAACTTGTATTTACATCCAAGTAAAAGGGAGTTATGTAGGTTGACGTCCCCTTTGTAATGGCAACAACGGAACTAGATAAGGCATTATTTGGTACATTTTGGTTGGGACCAACACTCTTATTATCCAAATTAAAATACGCTGTTAGACCTAGCTCATTCCCTATTAAAGCATTATTATAATTAGATAGAATATCGGAACTACTTACCGCTGCACTCCAAATTCTAACCTCATCCATTTCCCCTTGAAAATGAAGAGCAATGTTGCCATTTAAAACACGGTAGGCTCCAATTCTAATGGGTTGATTACTGGATCTTAGCGAACTATACGTGCCTTGAATTAAAGAGGATGGTACCAACACCCCATTAACAAACAGCATCACACTTGTGGAAGTATGTACCACTGCAACATGCTGCCATGTATTGGCCGTAATTACCATGGAGTTTGATTCATAAACGCTTCCAGTAGACGAACACCCTCCTTGAAACCATACAAAACGCAACTTACCATTTTTAACAGAGAAGTAGTAAGAGTTTTGATTCCCAGAACACCATAATTTACTCATGATCATTTTATGACCCACAACAGTACATGGTTTTATACTCGCTTCCAGAGTTAAGCCGTTGGACACATTAATGCTACTATGATTAGCGACCTCAATATAATTTGAAATCCCATCTAAAAAAATCGAGTTGACAATGGGCAAAGCAGGAGGAATACCCGTTATACTCGTACATGAGGAGGTATCTACGCAATTCCCATTGGTAATTATCACGGCAAAGGCGCCATTTTGAGTTGGGGTAAAAATAGAATCTTGAGCTCCAGCAATTAGCGAATTCCCGTTAATACAATCTATCCATTGGTAGGAATAATTCGAATTAGAAACCGCATAAAGCGTATTCCCTATTTGTGTAACCGTAGTATTTGGATTAGTTAGGGTTAAATTCACGGTAAAGATAGTATCACTAGAAGTAGTACCTACTAGGGTATCCGTATATTGACCACTCGTATTCCAAACATAATTTCCACTAGGAGATACTAGCGAATCGCAAACTACCGTATTATTAGTTTTAAACGTATATTTCTCAGTACTTAAAGAATCAATTTCATAAGGGCTTAAAATTCGATTATAAATCCTAACTTCATCCAAAGAGCCGGTAAAATAATTTGAATTTCCATACACATTATAACCCAGTCCTAAATCAGTCGTTGTTGTCAAATCAGGATTTGTAGCACTTAGGCTTCCTGTACTACGTAAAATACCATCCACCCAAATTTCAATACTATTTTGATTCACAACCCCTAAAAGATGATGCCAAGTACCATCTGAAATACTAAAGGTCTGTGAAGAGTTCCATGTATGGGCACCACCATTTGAAGTATTTCTAGCGGTCATTGCTGGAATCCCCCAATTAATGGATAAGAAAAACCCTTTATCCTGTTGCCATCTGTATTTTTCAACTAAGAATATGTTTCCAGTAGTTACCGTAGTTTTCACCCAAGCACTTACACTCACAACATCCGTAATAGAACGGCTTTGGGTTCCTCCAATAACTTTAGAATTCGTCCCATTAAAACTCATACCTGTATTATTTAAGTTATGAATCCCGGAGGTGTTTGTTACCGAAGTTGCAGTTCCATGTAATGCCAAGGTACTAGAATCCGCCACATTTCCATCCAATTTAAAATAACCAACTAACCCAGAGTCTAAATTAAATTGACTAAAAGATAAATTAGGAACAAAAATTAATTGAGCGACTAAAGCAAATGAAAACAATGACTGAATAAGGGGATTCATAAATAAAAAAAACTAGGATTGATAAAACTTAAGGTAAATATACTCATTATAAGCAGAGTACACTTACATCGCTTCTTCAAAGCCCACATAATCCCCTACATCGTCAAACGATTATGGCGTATATTTTTGTGATTTTTCTTTTTAATGGACACTTTTCCATTATCCGAAACCGGCTCTTCATTTGGGTTTTGAAATCCATGAGTGTCAAACCCTTGGTTACGCATGCGCTATTGCACTTTTTTACCCAAATACCCCATTAAGGTTCTTAGGAGCCAAGGAAATCCATAACTGCCACACCACTCAAAGCCCTAATAAATGGCGATAAGAATGAAAATTGTTCTTGCTAAACAGGTTATTTATGCATGCTTTTCAACTCATTAAATAAAAAGTGGCCTAGAACAGTCGTTCTAGGCCACCATTCAATTTTGTTTTTTCTGCCTACTCTACCACAAACTTTTCAAAAAAGAGTTTGTCTTCCGATTGAATTCTGATAAAATAAATTCCGTTTGCAAATGAGGAAACATTTAATTCGAACGAATTATTTGACCTCTGATTCAAAAGAACCTTTCCGGTAATATCCAAAATCTGGATTTCTAGGGCATAATTATTCCCATTTAATATCTGTAGGTAAT
Source organism: uncultured Flavobacteriales bacterium (assembly GCA_913062955.1). Classification (GTDB taxonomy): domain Bacteria; phylum Bacteroidota; class Bacteroidia; order Flavobacteriales_G; family Salibacteraceae; genus CAJXZP01. The sequence goes on from CAJXZP010000087.1 coordinate 2,439, forward strand.
CATGAACAGGATTTGGATAAACTTGAATTTCCATTAATCTAAATTCCGACACCCCAACTCCTGTATAGTTGATACAGGAAGAAGTTTCCACACAATTACCTTGGGTTATTTCCACCGCATAATCTCCATTAGCGGTAGGCGTATAAATAGAATCTTGAGCTCCAGCAATTAGCGAATTCCCATTATTACAATCCAACCATTGGTACGAGTAATTTGAATTAGAAACCGCATGCAAGTCTGATCCCACCTGAGTTATTGTGGTATCCAAAGTACTCACCGTTAAGTTTATGGTGAATATTGAATCCGCAACCGAAGAGCCGTATTTGATATCCGAATAGGTACCCGATACATTCCAAACATTATTTCCACTTGGGGAAACATAATTACCACATACCGTTTCATTTAGGGTTACCGCATTATTCATTTGGTTACTTAGGTAGGAAATTTCTGAACTAGACAATAATCTATTGTATAATCGAACGGCATCCATCCGACCGTCATAATAATTATGGTCTCCGGAAGCACTTCCAACATAATAACTTCCCAAAACCAATGGGTTGGTATTGGTTAAGTCAGGATTAACAGCACTATTTAACTGGCTCCCCTCCAAAACTCCGTCTATATAAAACTTAACACTATTCCCGGATATTTCGCCCAACAAATGATGCCACTGGTCATCATTTACCAAATTACTCGAGCTCGCATCAAAGGTATGCATACCTGCCCCCACACCGTTTCTTACGGTTATATAAGGATATCCGTCTCTAATAGCTATGTAATAACCTTTATTCAATGACCAATTGTATTTATCAATCAAAAAATCATGATCACCGGCAGGACGTGTCGTTTTCACCCATAAACTAATACTAATAGTATGACTCACCCCTCTGTTACTTACCCCACAATTAATAAAATTAGTCGTCCCATTAAAATCAACCGAAGTATTTGGCAGGGCATTGATTCCGCTTAAATAATTATTTGTACTTCCTGAACCATGGCCAGCTGAAATACTCGAATCCGCATAATTTGCATCTAACTTAAAAAAACCGACTAATCCAGAGTCTAAATTAATTTGACCAAAAGATAAAATAGGCACACCCATTAGTAGAACTACTAAAGCGTACGAAAACAATGATTGAATAAGGGTATTCATAATTATATAATTAGGATTGATAAAACGTAGGGCAAACATACTCATTTTAAAGAGAGTGCGTTTACTCCACTTCTTCAAAGTCCACATAATCCCCTACATCGTCAAACGACTTTGTAGGAGATTTTTGTGATTTTGTCTTTTTTATGGACACTTTTCCATTATCCGAAACCTGCTCTTCATTCGGGTTTTGAAATCCGGAAGTATCAAATCCTTGGTTACGCATACGCTCTTGCGCTTTTTTACCCACATACCCCATAAAGGTTTTTAGGAGCCAAGGCAATCCATACTTGCCAAACAACTTAAAACCCCAATAAATGGCAATAAGAATAAAAATTGTTCGTGCTAAACTGGTTATTTCTGCGTGCTGTTCCAAGAGTGACTATCTACTTAAATATAAATTTCTTTCCGAATAAATTTTCTTAAAGAACGGATCTCTTAAATGTTTGATGAAACGAATTGCTTCCCCCGTTGATTTCATTTCGGGCCCTAATTCTTTATTTACATTCGGAAATTTATCAAAAGAGAAAACGGGTATTTTAATGGCATAGCCTTCTAACTGTGGATTGTAATCCAAGTCCTTCACTTTCTTTTCTCCTAACATCACCTTGGTTGCCCAATTAACATACGGTTGCTTGTATGCCTTGGCAATAAACGGAACCGTTCTTGACGCTCTTGGATTTGCTTCAATAACGTAAACAATGTTGTCCTTAATGGCAAACTGAATATTTAATAATCCTTTTGTTTTAAGAGCCACCCCAATTTTATGGGAGTAATCTTTTATCCTTTGAATTAACTCTTCACTGAGATCAAATGCAGGTAATACTGCATAACTATCGCCCGAGTGAATTCCTGCAGGTTCAATGTGTTCCATGACCCCAATAACCAAGGTATCTTCCCCATCACAAATAGAATCCGACTCGGCTTCAATTGCATTCTCTAAGAAATGATCTAACAGAATACGGTTACCCGGTAAATCCTTTAAGATGTTTACCACATGGTGTTCCAATTCTTGTTCGTTAATAACAATCTTCATAGACTGCCCACCCAATACATAACTTGGTCGAACCAATAATGGGAAACCTAAAGTCTTGGACAACTCTATGGCTTCTTCGGCATTATCAACCGCACCGTATTTAGGGTAGGGAATTTCAAGCTCCTTCAAGGTATCCGAAAAACGCTCTCTATCCTCTGCCATATCTAAAGCTTCGGCCGAAGTACCAATAATTTTAATTCCGTAACGCGTTAATTTCTCCGCCAATTTCAGTGCCGTTTGGCCACCTAACTGAACAATAACACCTTCCGGTTTCTCATGTTGAATAATCTCGTAAATATGCTCCCAAAATACCGGTTCAAAGTATAATTTATCTGCAGTACTAAAATCTGTACTTACCGTTTCTGGGTTACAGTTAATCATGATCGCTTCGTATCCCGCTTCTTGAGCCGCATATACTCCATGCACACAGGAATAATCAAACTCAATTCCTTGACCAATTCTATTTGGACCCGAACCTAAGATGATCACCTTTTTCTTATCCGAAACTACCGATTCATTTTCTTGATCGTAAGTCGAATAGAAATAAGGTGTTTCAGCCGGAAATTCAGCCGCACAAGTATCTACCATTTTAAACACCCGGTTAATCCCCATTTCCTTACGCTTGTTGTACACTTCACTTTCTAAGCAACGTAATACATGCGCAATTTGTCTATCGGCATAACCTCTTTCTTTGGCATCCCGCATCAAACTCACTGGGAAATTCCCTAAATGGTATTTTTCCATTTCGTTTTCAATCGAGATTAACTCCTCGATTTGATGCAAGAACCACGGATCAATTTTCGTGATCTCATGAATGGTACTAAATGGAATCCCTAGTTTAATAGCATCATACAAGTGAAATAACCGATCCCAAGATGGTTTTTTCAAACTTGCCAATATCGTATCTTGGTCACGAACTTCTTTTCCATCCGCTCCAATTCCATTCCGGTTAATCTCTAACGATTGACACGCCTTTTGGATGGCTTCTTGGAAATTACGTCCAATCCCCATAACCTCACCTACCGACTTCATCTGTAGGCCCAATTCTCTATCTGCGCCTTTAAATTTGTTGAAGTTCCAACGAGGGATCTTTACAATTACGTAATCTAAAGTAGGCTCAAATAAAGCCGATGTATTTTTTGTAATCTGATTATTTAATTCATCCAAGTGGTATCCAATAGCCAGCTTAGTCGCTACCTTGGCAATAGGATAACCCGTTGCTTTGGATGCTAAAGCCGATGAACGGGAAACCCGAGGATTAATTTCAATCGCAATAATATCTTCATTTTCGTCTGGCGAAACCGCAAACTGAACATTACATCCACCCGCAAAATCACCAATAGAGCGCATCATCTTAATCGACATATCCCGCATCTTTTGAAACGTAGTGTCGGATAAGGTTAATGCAGGAGCTACGGTAATAGAATCACCCGTGTGAATCCCCATAGGATCCATATTCTCGATCGAACAAATAATAACCACATTGTCGTTCGCATCTCTCAAAAGCTCTAACTCATACTCTTTCCATCCCAATACCGCTTTGTCAATCAAAACCTCATGAATGGGCGAAGCATGTAAACCTCTATTCAATAATTCATCAAACTCTTCCCGGGTATGTACAAAAGACGCTCCCGTTCCACCCAAGGTGTACGAAGGTCTAATCACCAATGGAAAACCTAATTCTTGTGCAATTTCTTTACCTTCTAAAAAAGATTTAGCCGTTTTGGACGGTGCAGAACCAATTCCAATTTCGTCCATCAAATTTCTAAAAGCCTCCCGGTTTTCTGTAATTTCAATAGCCGCAATATCGACCCCAATCATCTTCACTCCGTAATCGGACCAAATATCCATTTCGTCACACTCAATACACAAGTTCAAGGCTGTTTGCCCTCCCATGGTAGGAAGTACCGCATCAATTTGACGCTCCGATAAAATTTGTTTGATTGACGCTGTCGTCAGGGGTAATAAGTATACATGATCAGCCGTAACGGGATCCGTCATAATGGTGGCCGGATTAGAATTGATTAAAGTAACCTCAATTCCTTCCTCTTTTAATGATCTTGCCGCTTGCGAACCCGAATAATCAAACTCACATGCTTGGCCAATCACAATAGGCCCACTCCCAATAATTAATACCGATTTTATACTCTTATCTCTTGGCATAGCTGACGTATATTTTTGGGACGCAAAATTACGTCATAGCTCCGGTCAAACCAACATCAAAAACCATTTTCTAAATCCAAATTTACTTTCTTTTTAACGGGATTTCAACAATTCGTTATTTGGGCGTTTTAACAGGCTATTCACTAGTAGTTTTGCTTCGCCTCCCCTGTTCAGCTCCCCCCTCAAAAGGAGCTCCCTTGGCTCGCTCTTTTCAGGCAAGCTTCACACGGGTTTTCAAAGCAAAAGCTCCCGTTGCTATCCTTAACGCTGCATCGCCACTTACTTTTCCCAATAATAACCTACTTTCGTTTTCATGAGTAATAGTCAATTCATTGTACACAACAATTTAAAGCTTGAATACCTCACCTTTGGTTCGGGTACCATCCCCTTATTGGCTTTTCATGGTTTTGGACGTCATGCAAAAGACTACCAGGTTTTTGAAACACTATTGGGTGAAAAATATACGATTTACAGCTTCAACCTATTCCATCATGGCCGAAGCGAGTATCCGGAAGATAGAATTGAAGCGAACACTTTTACCAAAAACGAATTAAAAATTATTTTCACCCAATTCTTCCAATCCTTAAACGCCCCCAAAGTAGCCATTATGGGATATAGCCTTGGAGGAAAAATTGCCTTGATGTTTACCGAAATTTTCCCGAAACAAGTGGAATCACTGTGGCTGTTTGCTCCGGATGGAATAAAAATGAATATCTGGTATTTATTAGCGAGTAAAACCGCTTTGGGCAGAGGGGTATATCGTTACTTTTTAGAAAATCCAGCACTTTTCTTTTCGATGGTTAACGGCCTGCATCGTACCCGACTCATAAACGACAAAATCAGAAAATTCGCCCTTAACAATATGGACGAAAAGTCCAAACGTGAATTGGTGTACAAAGTGTGGCTTACCTTTAAAGATACCAATCCAAACATGGGCTTATGTATCCGTAATATTCAAGAACTACATATTCCCGTATATCAGTTTTTTGGTAAAAACGATAAAGTGATTAAACCCAAATTAGGTGCTTGGTTTAGTGAAAAAATAAAGCAACCCGAAAACTACCACGTTTTACCAGCCGGACATATGTTGCTTACCGAGAAAACAGGTAGATATATCACAAACTTAAAATTGAATCTGCACGAATAATTAAGTCTTTGCGCCCCCCAATTTCCTAAAGCACACCAATACGTCTACATTCATCCCCACACAGTTCTAAGAACTCCTCGTTACTCAAACCCAGTTCAACATAATTACAATTGGTCATCAGGTAAAGGTTATATTCTTCTGGATCATACGCCCCCAATCCGTCAATATAATGACCCATTTCAAAAGAATAGGTCGGGCTATAACCACCAAAAGAAAGGAAAATGGACTTTTTGCCATTTGGTTTCATTTGAAAACCAACCCCGCTTTCATAACTCAAATGTCCAAACATTTCATTTATTTCCATGGTTTGTTCTTCGGAAATACTTTCATCGTCCAGCCCTTCCAGTACCATGGAATTAAAATCTGGAAAATGAGCATTACAAATATTCAAATCATAGGCATTTAGATTTTCATCTAAAACAAAAATAGTAGGCGATTTTCTAAGTTTAATGGTCAAAAAGCTATCCGAAATCAGCACATATAGAGAGTCTATACCGTAAGATTTTGCAGTATCTACAAGCTGAGTTGTGGATAATATTACTCTCTCATTAAAGGGCACTACATCAGGATCCAGCTTAACCGAAGTTCCACACCCCATTATTAACACCACCACAAAAACGTGAAAAGCACTTTTATTCTTCATCTATTTTTCATCTGAAATTTATACCATTTCATTTTTTATTACTGATTTCAAAACTTCCTAAATAATAGAAGTAATAGGTGGCTCTATAGCTTCATCCATCCAAACAACCTTTACCCATATATTATACATGGAATTGAAATATTAGCTCTTCTTGTCAGCAACCATAAACTTACTACCAGTTTCAGTTAGGTCAATGGAGTTGATACCAAACATGGGCTTATGTATCCGTAATATTCAATAACTACATATTCCCATATAACCGTTTTTTGGTAAAAACGACAAATTGATTAAACCCCAATTAGGCGCTTGGTTTAGTGAAAAAATAAAGCAACCCGAAAACTACCACGTTCTACCAGCCGAATACATGTTACTTACCTAGAAAATAAGCAAGTATATAGACGAGCTAGAGATTCTGTAATTCAAAGTCATTTATTCAATACCGTATGCCTGAAGCTTTTCTTCGGGAAAGTCTTCTCCATTTTCAATCATCACAACCAACCTACGCCTATTATACTCAAAAGAACTCAGGCTATACTCCTGATAATTATTAGGAAACATATAATATACCGTAGCCATTTCTCCATTTACATTCTTTAATTCCTTCAAATAAAATGATAAGGGCTCTACCCCTTTCCTATGGATGGATCGTGGCACCATAAATATTTCATATTTACCCCTTGCTATTCTTCGGAATGGTTTGTTTTCCCAATTATGCATATGCGCCAAATAGGTATTAAATATTTTCGTTTTCGCCTTGGAAACAGATGAATACTGCAATTCGTCTACCACCTTTCCTTGAAAATTCGGATAATCTGCATGACATATTTTTTCATCCAAAATCTCCCCATCCGTATTCAACACATAGCCCGTATTAACCGTATACAACCTTACACTTAAAAAAGAATCTGGAATAATAATTTGCGCTCTAGGCACTCCCAAAACCACCATAGAGTCCACTATTTCCGATATTTTATATTTTGGATATTCTTTGTGTACATCTAGATACTCATACGACTCGGAATTAGATTGACAACTTGTTGCAAGAAGTACCAGAACAACAGAAAAAAGGAATAGGTTTAAATAATATTTCATTTGCGTTTTATTTAGGATACCGAACAAAGCAATTTTGGATAGTAAAGAAACCCTATTGCGCTTAGAAAGAGGACGAACAATCACGATTTTCCTTGCGTTAATCCAAAACCAATCAAGCTATCAAGCGTTGATGCCGTATTATCATCAAATCCAATTTCCGAAAAAATAATTTCCCCGGTCTTATCTATTAAATACAAACTAGGATAAGAGGATACAGAATATGCTTCCACCACATTGGAGTTACCCAGTACCATTGAATACGATATTCCATTAAAATTTAAGAATTCACTTAAGTCATTTGTATCCACTGGATTTATTCCTAAAACCACCAATCCTTTGTTTTTATACTTTTGATGCAAGTCTTCCAAATAGGGCATGGCCTTTACGCACGGATAACAAGAGGTGTACCAAAAGTCTATCAATACCAGTTTACCTTTCAACTCCTCAAGAGTTACGGTATCCCCGTTTAAGTTAAGCAACGAGAAATTAGGCGCAACAGTATGGTTGGGTATTAATTGAAACGGACTACTTTCTGGTGGCGAATAATATTCCACAGAATAATTATCGGGTATGTGAAATTTGACAATACCTTACTTGTACGTTCTGCATCCACCACTAATTTAGAAATTGCTATTTCTGAATATTGCGTATTTCCCTGAAATTCCACTTCCGAAATCATTTTAATAGGTAGAAATGTCACCTTACTCATCCACAGTCGAATATACCCCGTAAATTCACCCGAGTCGGGCAACAAAAACTTCAACACATGATATGAATCCTTATCCTTCCTCTTTTCCAACAGATAGGAAATGTTGAGCTCATTTAGCCTTTCCGTAGGTATTCCGTCAAGTAGCTCCTCAAAAATTAAATGATCCCATATGTTACCTCGAAATGGCTTGTTATTGGAAGTCCTGGGATTTTCAATGATAGCTTTCCGTTTCTTAGGATCTAAACTAAAAAAGTCATTTCCATCGTAATATCTTATATATCCACTTTCATGAATCATTTTAACCTTCCTTCCAATAACCGTATCTTCCGGAAACCTCTCCAACCAACAAGCCCCTTTTAATGAAGTAGTATCATTTTCACGATAGAGCTTTAATACGTACGAAACCTCGTATTGAACGGAATGAATGGCTTTAGTTGCACTATTTAAACGGCCCAAAACCGCCTCCTTCTGCACAGTTTGCTTATTAGCCGCAAACTGTGGTGACCAGGCCTGGTCATTTCCATTATCCCCTGGGGAGTCAATTGAACAACTATAAATAAAAATGGATAGTAATAGCGTTACTAAAACGCAATAATAATATTTGGTATTCATAATAAAGCCTGCTCTTAGGTCTTTCAGCATATCACCACACTTTAAGGTTACTCTGGGTTAAGAAAAAAGTTTGCTGCAATAATCCATTAAATTACAAGTAAGCAATCAGGTAATTTCACCCTAATTAAATGAACAGGTAAAACTACCTATGTTGCGAATAAGGCAACCAGCCTTATGGATGAACACCCAAACAAAAACCAAACTGTTAGAAAACAATTTTCGACATTTCACCTCACAACCACTTATTTAGTACTTAATTCAACGCTAATTAAGCTATCAAGAGTTTTTACAGTAGTATCATTAAATCGCATTACTTTATTTTTCCGTAGGAGGGGATATTTCATATCCTACTATTTAATACTTAAAGAAGAGTACTTATCAAGTTCCATACCTAGAGAATCAAAATTAAGAGATCTTAAATCCACGGCATATTTTAAATCATCATTTAAATACACCCCCACTGAAGAAACATCAAAAACACTTGCATCGATTTCAGAAGGTAAGTCAGCCAAACAATATACTTTATTCACACTTAATTCTTTTTCCAAGGATTTCAACTCTAATACCCGGCATGATTTATTTACTATCTTTAAGTTGGTATCATACCGCCCTATGAATTCTAATAGAGCATTAATATTTATTCTACAATTAATACAATCGGTTTTAGAAATAAAAACATAAACAGTATTGCGTACAACATTCTTCTTAACATCACAACTAATTAAATTGCATAGTACGCAAAAAATAATTATCATTTTCAATGAAAACTGTATATACTTGCTCATTTTCAATCTTATTTAAATAAACTGGGACACCATTTTCACGACCATCTATCTTCAAAATGGAATCTGAAAAATCAATTTTAACCTCATAAATAAACCTATTTTTAGTCGTTGGAAAATTAAGCCTTAATCCAGTATACAAGTCCATGTTCAACTCCTCAAAAATGAAATTTTCATTGTTTAATTTCGCATAACTATTTCTTGCCTTACATATCACCTCTCCGTTCCTAAAAGACATCTCACTATTAAACCCATAACCCTCCATATTAAAAGCGACTTCATTAAAGCTCAACATTTTTTCAAATAAAAGCTCATCCCCATCCAAGGTAAACCACGCAAAATTGGCAATTTTAGAACTTCGAGATATCACTGGAAAAATTGCATTTTCAGTATCCCAATAAAAATCTGACTTTGAATACAATCCATATAGAAAACCATCCATATTGGACTCATTTATTAACCAAACTAAAGAATTCGAATTATTTTCTATTTCACTTGAAAATTCACAAACAAAGGAAATTCTTCGCCAAACTCTTTGATGTCCACCGCCATAAAAAGGAATTGACATAGAGCACCATAGAATTATTTTCTTTTCTTTTTCAATAAAGGTTTCTATCTTCAACCCCTTAATAAACAAGGGGTTTTCACTAATCTCTAAAAACGGAAAACAACTATCAAAATGACTATCAGCAATGTCATACATCTTGTTAATTGGAAGATCTTCTATTCCTATCACCCTTGACAACTCTAATTCAGGTAATTTATAAAAACCAATATTTGAACTAAATCTATCCAGAATCCCTAAACGACTCCCATCTGACCACATCTGACCTGGAAATGAATTTAGAAAAAACGACTCTGTTTCAGGGATTTTCACGTCACTTACTTTAGTACTTTTATCCTGTGTATTACAGGATAAAAGCACTAAAGTAAGCATAAATGAAATCTGCCATTTACTCCACATGGGCATGGTAACTAATAGTTGCGGAAACAGGATAATAGGGATAAAGTGTACTCTTCTGAAATCCACTTTCATCTACCGATACATCCATATGCTCCATAACATACGTCTCCTCTCCGTTCGGAATAATATCTACATCTACAAATACCCCTGAAGTCTGAGCATCAGCACATACAATTATCATACAAATTCGATCCGGAGGCAAACACTCTGCAGATCCATCACCACATTCACGAAACTCGCCACCTGATATTATCTCAATCCATACCCCCTCTTCTCTTTGGGCTAATTTACCAGTTAACTTATCATGATAATTAACACTTGCCAATTTTATCAGCTCCATAGGATCTGAACCTTCATATAATTTACCTTCATTTTGTTTACTAAATTTAGCGTCTGAATTAACATCAATTAAGGATACCTCATCTTTACTACAAGAGCCCAAGCACAAGGCTAGGACAGCAAATCCCAACATTTGAAATTTAAAATATTTCATTTTTCTATTTTATATTAGTTCAGCCTACTCTTAGGTTTTTCAGCATATCACCAAACTTTAAGGTTACTCTTGGCCAAGAAAAAAGTTCGCTGCAATTA